>JAYELX010000001.1:0-6533 GCA_034717875.1 Chloroflexota bacterium
AATTTTGAAAGGGTGTCTTCTCAAGAAATAGGGGTGCGGCGGGGATTCCCTCCAGGGACGCAAAGCGTGGAATCCCGCCCTACTCCCCCCGAAATTTTGAGAAGATACAAAAAAAGGAATAAAAAGTGGCAAAAATGAATTTTGGAGGTACACAAGAAGAAGTCGTCACGCGTGATGAGTTTAGTTTGGATAAAGCACGCCAGGTCTTGAAACAAGAAACTATCGCTGTTCTGGGGTATGGGGTGCAAGGCCCGGCTCAGGCCCTCAACATGAAAGACAACGGCATCAACGTTATTGTGGGTCAACGCTCACCATCAGAGAGTTGGGACAAGGCCATGAAAGATGGCTGGGAGCCTGGTAAAAATCTGTTCTCACTCGAAGAGGCTGCTGAACGGGGCACTATTATTCAATATCTAGTTTCGGATGCTGGACAAATGGCAGTGTGGCCCAAGATAAAGCCGCTCTTGAAAGCAGGGGATGCGCTTTATTTTTCTCATGGCTTTTCGATTGTGTATAGTGATCAAACAGGCATTATTCCCCCTGATTTTGTAGACGTAATTATGGCAGCCCCCAAGGGGTCGGGGACCAGCGTGCGAGCCAATTTCTTGGATGGCAGCGGGATCAACAGCAGCTTTGCTGTGTATCAAGATCACACTGGCCAGGCCAAAGAACGCGCTCTGGCTCTTGGCATTGCGTTGGGTTCGGGCTATCTCTTTCACACCACCTTCGAGAAAGAAGTCCACAGCGACCTGACCGGAGAGCGCGGCATTTTGATGGGTGCGCTGGCCGGCGTCATGGAGGCTCAGTACAACGTACTCCGCGAGAATGGACACACACCCAGCGAAGCTTTCAACGAAACGGTAGAAGAATTAACCCAAAGCCTGATTCGCCTGGTGGGCAAAAACGGCATGGACTGGATGTACGCCAATTGCAGCACTACTGCCCAGCGGGGAGCGTTGGATTGGCGGCACAAGTTCCGTGAGGCCGTCGAGCCAGTTTTCGACAAACTTTATCAAAGCGTCGTCTCTGGCCAAGAAACTCGCATAGTCTTGGAAGCCAACAGCGCGTCTGATTACAAAGAGAAACTCGGTGTTGAACTAAAAGAAATGCGGGATTTAGAAATGTGGCAAGCCGGCGCAACAGTGCGCTCCTTGCGACCAGAAAATTGGGAGAAATAGTTTATTAGTTTGGTAGTTTGGTAGTTTGGTAGTTTGGTAGTTTGGTAGTTGGATAGGTGATAAGTGTGTAATGGCGAAAATCGAACGTTTCGAGGATTTGCAGAGTTGGCAGAAAGCCAGATCGTTGGCGAATTTGGTCTATGATTTGACATCAAAAGGTCCATTTGCTAAAGATTTCGAGTTACGGAATCAAATCCGCCGTGCCGCTGGTTCTGCAATGCACAATATCGCTGAAGGTTTTGATGCTGGATCAAATCCCGAGTTTATTCGCTTTCTAAAGATGGCGCGCCGCTCTGCCAGCGAAGTGCAATCTCAATTGCATTTTGCCCTTGACCGGCAGTACATCAAAGCAAGTGAACATAAAAAGGCTTACGATCTCGCCACAGAAGTAAAACGTCTAATCAACGGCATGATCGGCTACTTACGCAAACATACCTAACCAACCACATACCTAAGCAACTACAAAACTAAATAACTAAACAACAAAATAACTAAAACCAAAATGACCCATAACTACATTCGTATTTTCGATACTACATTGAGGGATGGGGAACAGTCCCCTGGAGCGACGCTGACATCTGCCGAGAAGCTGGAGATTGCGCGCGGGCTGGCTCGCTTGGGCGTGGACGTGATCGAGGCGGGTTTCCCGGTGGCCTCTCCCGACGATTTCGAGGGGGTACGCCGCATAGCCGTCGAGGTTGGCAACCCACCCGCGGGGGAGTCTGTTTCCGATCATCCGGTTCCCATCATTTGCGGACTGGCCCGCACCATCAAATCGGATATCGACGCCGCTTGGGGGGCCATAAAGTCTGCGGCCAAACCACGTATCCACACTTTTTTGGCCACGTCCCCCATCCACATGAAGCATAAGCTGCGTATGACACCCGAAGAAGTGGTCGAACGTGTTGGTGAGATGGTGGCGTATGCGCGCTCATTATGTGATGATGTGGAATTTTCGCCCGAAGATGCGGGCCGCAGCGACCCTGAATTTCTGTGCCTTGTGTTGGAAGAAGCCATCAAAGCGGGGGCCACGACGCTCAATATCCCCGACACTGTTGGCTACACTATGCCCGATGAATTTGGCAAGTTGGTTGCAGGGATTATGGCCAATACCCCCGGAATCGAAAAAACCATCGTTTCCATTCACTGTCACGACGATCTTGGCCTGGCCACTGCCAACACCCTGGCCGGTATCCAGGCTGGTGCCCGCCAGGTTGAGGTCACCGTGAACGGGATTGGTGAGCGGGCGGGGAATACGTCCCTGGAAGAGATTGTCATGGCGCTGCACACCCACCGCGCCGCTTTTGAGCTGGAAACCGGGATCGACTCCACGCAGATCACGAGAATCAGCCGTATGGTTTCGAATTATACCGGCATGCCGGTACAACCGAATAAAGCTATTGTTGGGGCGAATGCGTTTGCCCACGAAGCCGGTATTCATCAGGATGGGATGCTCAAGCACAACAGCACCTATGAAATCATCCGCCCCGAGACAATCGGCTTGCAGCGTTCCCGCTTAGTTCTGGGTAAACATTCGGGACGCCACGCCCTCAAGGCACGCTTGAATGAATTGGGCTTTGATTTAGATTCGGACGAGCTTAATAAAAATTTCGAACGCTTCAAAGACTTAGCTGATAAAAAGAAAACTATCACCAACGCTGATTTGGAATCATTGGTCGAGGATCAACTCTATCAAGCCAAAGAGATTTATAGTTTAGATGGGCTGCAGGTAGCTTGCGGCACCATGGGCATGCCCACCGCCACTGTTCGCTTGTGCGGCCCTAATGGAGAGATAAAAACGCAGGCTGTTGTTGGAGCAGGCCCCGTGGATGCAGTCTACCAAGCCATCGACGACATTGTGCAAGTTCCCAACACATTGCTAGAATTCAGCATCAACGCGGTGACCGAGGGTATTGACGCCATTGGAGAAGTCACCGTGCGCTTGAAACCAGAAAATGGTTCAGTACCGCGCCGCACATCACCTCAGAGTGGACGCACTTATGCGCGTTCATTTGGCGGCTACGGCGCCGATACAGACATCATCGTCGCCAGTGCAAAAGCCTACTTGGCCGGGTTGAACAAGATGCTTGTTGCCAGTGAACGTTTCGAACCCGCAGAATTAGCTGTTTGACAGTGGGTCAGGGATCAGTAATCAGTGGAGCAGGGATCGGTGGAACAGGGAGCAGTCAGGGTTATTCAGTCCTGCAAGCTGCGGGAATGAAATACCGCCCTGCTCCCCAATCACCTGATACCCTGACACCTGACACCTGACACCTGACACCTGACACCCTGACACCTGATACCTAATTACCTAACCATGCCTAAACCAAAAACACTCTTCGAAAAAGTTTGGGATTCTCATGTTGTGCTTCATGAACCCAATTCCCCCGCTATTTTGTATATTGACAAACATCTGATTCACGAGGTGACTTCACCTCAAGCGTTTAGCGGCCTGCGTGAAAAAGGCTTACGCGTCCGACGCCCTGATCGCACTGTTGCTACGATGGATCATTCTACCCCTACGATTGCGCTTTCGTTAGATTTGATTGACGAGATGGGAAAAAAGCAATTGCAGCAATTAGAAACCAATTGCCGGGAATTTGGCGTTCCGCTCTACGATATGCAAAACCCACAGCGCGGCATTGTGCATGTCATGGTTCCCGAGTTGGGGCTGACGCAGCCCGGCATGACAATTGTGTGCGGCGACAGCCACACCTCCACGCATGGCGCATTTGGTGCGCTGGCCTTTGGGATTGGCACCAGCGAAGTTGAGCATGTATTAGCAACGCAAAGCCTGCTGCAGCATAAACCCAAAACGATGCGAGTAGAATTCAACGGGCAGCTTCCCAACGGGGTAACCGCTAAAGATATGATTCTAGCCCTGATCGCGAAAATTGGAGTCGGCGGTGGAACTGGGTACGTTATCGAATATACTGGCCCCGCGCTGCGGGCACTAAATATGGACGCGCGCATGACCATCTGCAATATGACTATCGAGGCTGGCGCGCGGGCTGGAATGATAGCCCCAGACGATGTCACATTCGAGTATCTGGCAGGCCGGGAATTTGCCCCGCAGGGAGAAGCCTGGGATGCGGCCATCGCTTATTGGCAAACACTGCCATCTGACCCCGGAGCTGCTTTTGATAAAACCATCTCGCTCGATGTCGCTGCTTTTGAGCCGATGATAACCTACGGAACCAATCCCGGCATGGGCGCACCCATCCATCAACCCATTCCCGCTCCGCAAGATGAACCTGACCCTGCCAAACGTGCCGCGCTGCAAAAAGCCCTACGCTACATGGATTTGGACCATGGCGAATCTTTGGACGGCCACCCGGTAGATGTAGTTTTCATTGGAAGCTGCACCAACTCGCGCCTCAGCGATTTGAGAGCGGCGGCAGCTATTTTAGAAGACCAAAAAGTTGCCGATGGCGTGCATTTGTTGGTTGTGCCCGGCACAGAGACCATCCGACGTCAGGCTGAGGCCGAAGGCTTAGACCAAATTTTCAAGCAAGCGGGGGGCGATTGGCGCTACGCCGGGTGCAGCATGTGCCTGGCAATGAACGGCGATCAGCTAGAACCAGGCCAATACGCTGCCAGCACCAGCAACCGCAACTTCGAAAGCCGTCAAGGCAAAGATGGGCGCACCTTTTTGGTCAGCCCCCTCACCGCCGCAGCAACGGCCATCAGCGGCCAAATAACTGACCCAAGAACATTGATGAAATAAAACTATGCAACCATTCGAAACTTTAGAATCTGTTCTAATTCCGCTCATCCACAACGATATTGACACCGATCAGATCATCCCGGCGCGTTACCTTAAAGTGACTGATAAATCTGGGTTGGCCGATGGCCTGTTTTCTAGCTGGCGTTATCTTCCCGATGGAAAGCCTGATCCCGATTTTCCCCTCAATCGGCCCGAATACCAGAATGCCCAAATTTTGCTGGCTGGGGATAACTTTGGATGCGGCTCATCCCGGGAACACGCGCCCTGGGCTTTGGTGGGATGGGGAATCCGAGCTGTTATCAGCACTTCGTTCGCGGATATTTTCCGCAATAATGCGCTCAAGAATGGCCTGCTGCCCGTAACAGTGGATGCTCGGGCTCATGCAGTGTTGGTTGCTGTTTCCGAAACGGAATCCACCCCCACGGTAGGCATTGATCTCGGCTCACAAACGCTGAGATTGCCCAACGGCGATGAAGTTACATTTCCAATTGATCAATTCAGCAAAATGTGTCTGATCAAAGGTATCGATCAATTGGGTTATCTGCTCGAACACAAATCCCAAATCGCGGCATACGAGAAATCGGGCCAGCTGTGACCGGTCTCATGACCGAGTCACTCACGCACGGTCAGGCGTTCCAAGAGTATGCTTAGCGAAGACCAGCTCGAGCGTACCAAATCGCGGAATACGAGAAATCAAATGAATAAAAATATATTGCTTTATGACACCACTTTACGAGACGGAACCCAAAGTGAAGGTATCTCGCTTTCTGTAAACGACAAACTAAAAATCGCTCAGCGTTTGGATGCTTTCGGCGTCGATTATATCGAGGGGGGCTGGCCCGGATCGAATCCCAAGGATGCCGAGTTTTTTGAACGGGTGCGCTCGTTGAGGTTGGAAAACGCTAAAATTGCTGCTTTCGGGATGACGCGCAGAAAAAACACTCGCCCAGAAAACGATCCAAATTTAGAAGCCCTGATTGATGCGGGGACGCCGGTGGTCACAGTGGTGGGAAAAAGTTGGGATTTGCATGTGCGCGATGTGTTGGAAACCAGCCCGGAAGAAAATCTAAACATGATCGCGGAAAGTGTGGCTTACTTGAAGAAAATGGGCAAGGAGGTGGTTTACGATGCCGAACACTTTTTCGACGGATATCGTGCCAACCGCGAATATGCACTGGCCACACTTCAAGCAGCGGTGGATGGGGGTGCGGACGTGCTGGTGCTTTGCGAAACCAACGGAGGTCAGCTCCCCTGGGACGTGGAAGAAGTTTGCGCTGTGGTTGGGGAGCAATTCGAAACTCCGGTTGGCATTCACGCTCACGATGATGGCGGTAATGGGGCAGCCAACACGCTGGCCGCTGTTCGGGCGGGAGCCATGCACGTGCAGGGGACTATCAACGGGTATGGTGAACGGGTGGGCAACGCCAATTTATGTACCGTTATCCCAAATTTGCAATTGAAGATGGGCTTTGATTGCGTGAGTGATCAAAATCTGGCTGAATTATCCGATTTGTCGCACTATGTGGCCGAAGTTGCTAATCAACCGTTAAACCCTTACCAGCCTTTTGTTGGCAAGAAGGCCTTCGCACATAAAGGCGGCATCCATGTGGCCGCGGTGCTGAAAAACG
>JAYELX010000002.1:0-6524 GCA_034717875.1 Chloroflexota bacterium
CAGAAATTGCGTAATTACTTTGTTTATGGTGTAGTAAATCTATATCTAGAATTGCTAATCACTTCCCCAACATATCAAATGGAGTTTCGAATGGAACAAACACAAAAACCGCCTCAAGAACGCGTTGATTGGCACGCTCTGACTGCGAAGAAAGTCATCGAGCAGCTTGGTATTTCCCAAGAAGAGGGCCTGACGTCCAAGCAAGCAAAGAAACGCCTGGAACACTACGGTCCTAACAAGCTGCAAGAAGCCCCACCAACGACGATATGGCAAATGCTTCTGGCACAGTTCGATGATTTTGTGGTTTTGTTGCTGATTGGGGCTGCGATCATCTCTGCGCTGCTCGGTGATTGGGTAGAAGCCGCGGCAATTATGACCATCGTGGTTTTGAACGCTGCGCTGGGTGTGATTCAGGAACACCGCGCCGAGGAGTCACTTGCCGCTTTGAAAGAGTTAGCAGCTCCTGATGCCAATGTCCTGCGTAATGGCAAACGGACGACTATCCCGGCGCGTGATCTCGTACCTGGTGACATTGTTTACCTCGAGGCTGGGAACTACATCCCCGCGGATGTGCGCCTGATCGAAGCGGTCAACCTCAGGGTGGATGAGGCTCCCCTGACAGGAGAATCTGTCCCCGTGAGAAAGGACGCCCGATCGCGACTGCCGGCCGATGCACCTGTTGGCGCTCGTGAGAATTCGGCTTTCATGGGTACGGTTGTGACCTACGGCCGCGGCCGCGGCGTGGTGGTGAATACGGGCATGAACACCCAGATCGGGCAGATTGCCGAGATGCTGCAATCGGTGGAGCAGGAACAAACCCCGCTGCAAAAGCGATTGGATCAACTTGGGCGAACATTGGGTTGGGCCGCTCTTGCGGTTTGTGGTCTGGTGTTTTTGCTGGGCTGGCTGCGCGGCACCCCGCCATTGGATATGTTCATAATCGCCATCAGTCTGGCAATTGCCGCCGTCCCCGAGGGATTGCCCGCAGTTGTGACCATCAGCCTGGCGTTGGGGATGCGAAAGATGGTCAAACGCAATGCCCTCGTCCGCCGGCTCTCGTCGGTGGAAACGCTGGGATCTGCCACGGTGATCTGCTCTGACAAAACTGGCACCCTCACTCAAAACGAGATGACAGTCACCCGTGTGGCCGTTGACGGGGAATTTCTCGATGTTTCGGGAAGCGGATATAAGCCCACGGGTAAGTTCTCACACGATGGCGAGACTGTCAATTTATCAGATTATCCTGCTATCCGCACGGCTTTGTGGATCGGGGCATTGAATAACGACGCTATTTTGGAAACCAGAACGGGGGAAAAAGATGGGGACGAATCAACCTATCACATCATCGGTGACCCCACCGAGGGCGCGCTGATCGTCGCAGCCGCCAAAGCTGGCGCACCGCTGATTCCTCGCGAAGATGCTTATCCCCGTGTTCAAGAAATCCCCTTCGATTCAGAACGCAAGCGCATGCTGACGGTGCATCAGGTCTGTCAACCCCAACCTGAAGATTTATCCCCATTTTATGATGACGAAAAACGCGAGCACTTTGTGGTTATCGTAAAAGGCGCACCCGCTATCGTCCTCGATCAATGCACGCATTATCAGAGCCGAGAAGATGAACCTGTTCCCCTGAATGATGAACAGCGGCGCAGAATTTTGGCTGCCAACGACCGCATGACGGGAGATGCCTTGCGTGTGCTTGGGGCCGCATATCGGGTCACTCCTGTATTGGACGACGATCACGATGGCGAGTTCATGGATGATTTGGAGAAGGATTTGATCTTCGTTGGCCTGATCGGCATGATCGACCCAGCGCGTCCAGAGGTGACTCCGGCGTTGGAGATGGCTCGCAAAGCCGGAATTCGCACTATTATGATCACGGGCGATTATCCCAACACGGCGCGTGCAATTGCTGCTGAAATTGGGTTGCTGCAAGCGGGGCATCACGTGCTCACCGGTAATGATATTGAAGCCGCCGATGATAAAACGCTGCAAGTTGAAGTCATGAATACGGATGTGTTCGCCCGGGTTTCGCCTCAGCACAAAATGCGCATAGTGCAAGCCCTGCGTTCCAACGGTGAGGTTGTGGCCATGACGGGTGACGGCGTCAACGACGCGCCATCCATCAAGCAGGCCGATATCGGCATCGCCATGGGTATCACCGGCACCGACGTGACCAAAGAAACCGCCGATATGGTGCTAACCGACGATAATTACGCCAGCATTGTCTCCGCTGTGGAGCAAGGGCGCGTGATTTACAGCAATATCCGCAAGTTTGTGTATTATTTGCTCTCCTGCAATTTAGCCGAGATTGCCATCATTTTCATAGCAACGCTGGTGGGCTTGCCCTCCCCATTGACGGCTATTCAATTGTTGTGGCTTAATCTGATCACTGATGGTGCTCCAGCCCTGGCTTTAGGTGTGGAGATGGGTGACCCCGACATTATGGAGCGTTCCCCGCGCCCGCCCACGGAGACGATTATCAATAAATTTATGCAGATCGGCATTCTGGTGCAGACTGTTGCTATAACGACCATCACACTTCTTGCTTATAAACTTGGCCTGAATCAATATCCCGGTCAGCCGGAGATTGCCGAGACGATGGCATTTGTGACCTTGTCCTTCTCCGAGCTGCTGCGAGCGTTTACGGCTCGGTCGGAGTATGTCTCGGTTTTGAAAATTGGAGTGTTCAGCAACCGCAGCATGAACTGGGCGGTATTTTCTTCGTTAGTGCTCTTGCTGGCCGTGGTGTACATTCCTTTCTTGCAGCCGATTTTCGATACCGCCCCGTTGGGTTGGAGCCAGTGGCAGTATTTGCTGCCTCTGCTTTTCGTTCCCGCTCTGGCTGCTGAAATGACAAAATGGTTTCTCTTACGCAGGGCAGGGTAATCGATTCGCTGTGCGTGCCTTTGGCAAAATCGATTCTGGACTGCGAAACCGGCCTTGCCAGCGGCACGCACAGCGCGTCGGTTGGCGGTGAATTCATTTGCTTATTCCACGTAGGTGGAAGACGAACTTTTCCGCACGCTCACCGGCCTCGAATTTATTCGATGGGTCTGAGGATGCGGCGGGAAGCGTGGAATCTCGCCCTACCCGATGTGTCTGATGTGCAGTAATTCCCGATATGAGGAAATGTCAAGGCTTTACTGAAAAAAGGTCAGAATACACAAAACCAACTGCTTTTACCCGCCATATGTGGGGGATGCGCATCGTGTGGCCACCACATATAGGGGGCACTTGCGGTGAAGTTACCCTTTTTTCAGGGGAGCCATGTCAAGACTTCGGAAGTCTCCAGTGACCTATTTCGCCAATAAATGCGTTTTCAAAGACTTCCGAAGTCTGCTTCTAGCCCGATGTGTCTGATGTGCAATGCATCAAGAGCAGATGCAATGCACATAATCCACGCAGGTGGAAGGCGAACTTTTTCGCACGCACACCAGCCTCGAATTTATTCGATGGGCCGAAAAGTTCAACTTCTCCTCGATAACACAAAAAATATGACAAAAAACATAAAACCCCTCTTATTTGTTGTCCTCTTGGCTTTCTTGGCGGCCTGCGGCACTCGAACACCGCAGCCCAGTGATGATACCCTCATAATCGAGACTTCTGCGACACCTGTGCCTACATCCACGGCGGTGCCATCGCCAACGCTGGAGCCGCCGCGGGTGCTGACGGTCTGCATGGGGGCCGAGCCGACATCATTATTTCTTTACGCGGATAAATCGGCTGCTGCCCGCGCTGTGCTTCAGGCGGTTTATGACGGCCCTTTCGATGTCGTCAACGGAGATGTTTTCCCCGTCATCATCGAGCAAGTTCCGTCCATGGCAAATGGCGATGTTGAAATGCGTCAGGTTGAGGTTGAGGCTGGAAATATGATCATGGATGTGCGCGGCAACTGGGTCGCTTTGGAAAGCGGCGTTAGTTACCGCCCCAGCGGATGCACCAGCGTAGATTGCGCCCAGACTTATGAGGGCGGTGAACCTGCGAACTTGGATGAGTTAGTCGTTCGCTTTCATCTAATCCCGGGCCTTTTGTGGGCTGATGGTACCCCTCTAACAGCCGATGATTCAGTTTATTCATTTTCTGTGGCGCAGGCATTTTATGGCAACACGTCAGACATGCTGCGCTTTACCCAGTCTTATACGGCGGCGGATCAGCAAACTGTGGAGTGGGTCGGCATTCCGGGCTATCAGGGGCCTTATGCCACGCATTTCTTCTCACCGCTGCCCCAGCATCTTTGGGCGCAGATGTCCATTGAAGAGTTGCTAGTATCGGAAACATCAACGCGCACTCCGATGGGATGGGGGCCATATAGGCTTGATGAGTGGACACCTGGCGACCACATCAGTTTGAGCCGTAATCCAAATTATTATCGGGCTGAAGAGGGTTTGCCGCACTTCGATCATCTGGTTTATCGTTTTGTGGAAGATGGCGACGCGGCCATCGATGCGCTTTTGGTGGGCGAGTGCGATTATGTCGATCAGACCGCCCTGGGCCGGGATCAAGCCTCCCGACTACTCGCGGAACAGGAAAACGATCAGATTGATTTTCAGGTTCAACCCAGCGCGGCGTTGGAACAGGCCGTGTTTGGAATTAGACCTTATGACCCCGCGCGGTTGAATTTTTTCGATATTAAAGAGGTGCGGCAAGCGATCAGCCTCTGCATTGACCGGCAAAGAATAATCGCTGAACTGTTTTTATGGAGGGCTGCTGTTCCCGATGGTTATCTGCTCCCCGATCACTCGCTTTACAATCCAGATATTCCCCACTATGATTTTGACCCTCAGGCCGCCCGCGAGCTTTTTGCGACAGCCGGATGGGTCGATTACGATCAGGACACCAGTACACCTTTGACTTCTGTTGGTGTCCCCAATGTGCCTGATAACACAACCTTCACATTTACATACCTCGTGCCCAATGACGCCCAGCACGAGACGGTCGCCCAGATTGTGCAAGCGTCGTTGGCTCAGTGTGGTGTTGGGGTTGAGATTCAGTCACAAGCGTGGGCAACCCTCTTGGAGCCCGGCCCTGATGCTCCCGTTTTTGGGCGCGGATTCGATATGGCCCAATTTGCCTGGGGCGCATCACCAACCCCGCCTTGTTTCTTGTATCAAAGCAGCGAAATCCCGGGCCCTTACCCGCAGTATTCTAAAGGTTGGGGGGGCGGAAATCCCAGTGGATACAGCAATCCCGAATTCGATAATGCCTGTCGAACCGCCATGTTCAGCCTGCCCGATGTGGATGAATATCAGCAGGCGCACGCTCAGGCCCAAGCCATCTTTGGCGAGGATTTGCCCGTGATCCCGTTATATTGGCATCCCAAGTTGGCGGCTGGGCGACCAGATATGTGTGGAATCGCATCGGGTGCTGATCTGATCAGTATCGAGAGTTTTAATTATGGGGAGGGTTGCGGGAAGTAGGAGGCGTGTTTTGGGTATTTTGACGGTCCATCAGTTTGACAAAACGGTGAGGGTATTGCATAATAGCAGTGTGTGAACTTGGGGCATGGACCCCCATAGCAGTTTTCTTGTTTTCGTTCGAGCAACAATTATTCCAAGGTGGTTCCAAAGTCTATAACGTTCCAGATAGCAGGTGTTTTTCTAAAACAGCCTAAGCGAGAATATATGTTTTTTGTTATAATTGGGTCGTTCTTATAAAATAGGAGGCAAAAGAGCCTTGAATAATGATAGCGTTATTTTAGAAGTCGATAATTTACAAACGCAGTTTGATACCCAAGATGGTGTGGTAAAGGCTGTGAATGGGATTTCCTACAAGTTAGGAAGAGGGGAAACTCTGGGCATTGTAGGGGAAAGTGGTTGTGGCAAAAGTGTATCTGTTCTCTCGGTGATGCGTTTGTTACCTCAGCCGCCAGGTAGAATAGCAGGGGGAAGTGTGACCTTTTTAGGGAAAGATATATTTTCACTTTCGAATGCAGAGATGCAGAGAATCCGCGGCGATCAGATGGCGATGATATTCCAAGACCCGATGACTTCGCTCAATCCGGTGCATACGATTGGCTTTCAGTTAGCAGAACCACTCCGACTACATAAGGGCATGAGTAAACGGGAGGCTCGAGAGCGGGCCGCAGAATTGCTGGAGTTGGTAGGTATCCCTGATGCGGGCAATCGCTTAGATGATTATCCCCATCAATTTTCGGGCGGGATGAGGCAACGCGTGATGATAGCGATGGGGTTATCCTGTGACCCCGCTTTGCTGATTGCGGATGAACCGACGACTGCGCTTGATGTTACCATCCAGGCCCAGATTGTCGAATTGGTCAAACGACTTCGTGATCGATTAGGAATGTCCTTGATATGGATTACCCATGACTTGGGTGTTATAGCCGGGTTGGCTGAGCGTGTCGTTGTAATGTATGCGGGGTTTATTGTGGAAGAAGCCTCGGTGGATGAATTATATGGCAATCCTTTGCATCCCTATACTACTGCGTTGTTGGCTTCACTGCCCCGTCTGGACGCTAAGCCAGGGGCCGAGCTGGAAACTATCGAAGGGTTACCTCCCGATTT
>JAYELX010000003.1:0-6517 GCA_034717875.1 Chloroflexota bacterium
TCGCTATCTGTGCACGACGATCACGCACCGAAAAACTCTGATCGGAGAATGTCAGGAATTGGGGATAGCTGGGAAGGCAACTGATTTGAGAACGCTGTTTTTGACGAGCAAGGATGAAGCCCCTGGTAATGTGTGGTTATCGGAGTGGTAGATGTGTCATATCTGAGTATTTCACCCACGCAAAGCAATAGCTACTGTGCAGGTGTTGAGGTGGCATCCTATCTTCAGGAACTTGTGAACTCTCATTCGCCATTACGAATCAAAAAGGGCCGTGTTACTTTAAGCAACACGGCCCTGATTTAATTGGTTCCCAATACTACTCCGCTTCCGTTGTCACGTCCATCAGCACCGCTCTGACCGCCAGACGCCAATCATAATCATCTTTGGCTTCATCAAAGCCTTTGCAAGTAATCAATGTGAGCACGTCGTACTCCTCATGTGGTAAGATGCTCATATCATCGGGGCGGACTTGCTTTACGGCGCGGACTTCGTAGGTGTACGTCAGGCCCCAGGCGTGGATGATAATTTCGTCGCCGTACTGGAGGGTGTCCAGATCAACGAAGGGGCCGGGGTTATTGTTGACGTCCCAGACGTGGGCCGTGATAGACGTGTTGCCCGCCCAGGTGGGGAAGGCAGTACCTTGTAACCAACCAGCACGCTTGCCCAGCCAACGTATATCCCAGCCGTCTTCGGTGATTGGTACACCTACAATAGGCAATTCCACATCAAGGGAGGGAATCTCTAAACGGAAGTCACTGTAGGCAGCGTAGGTTTTGTCATCTGGCTGGACGGGAAGTGTGTATTCAACGCCGGGAACAAACCCCGTGGATGGTAATTCCACCACGCCAATGGCGAACTGGCTTAACTGCCACATCTTGGCACACAATCTACCATCCTTCTCATAGGTGTTGTAAATTGCATCCCAGTCCCCGTCTGCATGTCTATGGAAGAAAATCAGGTTGTCATAGTTCCAGCCAGCTTTTTTCAAAATTGAATTCGTAGGCTTGATGCAAACCTCAATTGGTGGATTGAAGGTTGTGATCAACTCGCCGTCTGGCCCTTTTACTTTTATATCAAAGATGCGATCATCCAGAATGAGGTTGCCATCCCCTTGTTTAGCGGGAAACTTTTTAATGATCAACTGGCTGCCATCCGGCACAGTATTTGCTAAGATAGTTACTTTCACCTTGCCAAATTTATAGCTGCCACCCGCGCTGCCAGTATTGAAGAATTTTTTACTACCGCTTTTGTCATCACCGTCACTATCATCTCCGCCATCGTCATCATCGTCAACGCTGTCAGAAGAAATACCAAGCTTAGCGGCAAATGCATCATAATTTCCTCCAGCGAAGGGTCGTATTGGATCCCCCCAAGTTTTTGATGATAAACCTGTTAGATAAACATTCTGATTACTATCTACGGTAATACCTCCAGCAGCCGTGCTTTGTTTTCCTAAAAAGGTGCTCCATTGTAAATTTCCTTGTCGGTCAATTTCAGCTGCAAATGCGTATCCCGTCAACTGACCACCACCCTGCATTTCAGCAGGTACAGGGGCAGCTAATATGCCTATACCGGCGCTTATGTTGGACAATATGTCTCCTGGAGTTCCCCAAGCTGTTTCACTTGCCCCAGTTATATATGCGTTGCCATTTTCATCAATATAGATATCAGAACCGCTATCGGATTTCGACGAGCCTAAAAATGTGTTCCATTGTATAGTTCCATCACTATTCAGCTTAGCTAAAAAGGTATCACTTTCCGCAGAATAAGAACGCACTGGGGTTCCCCAGGCTTCGTTGCTGTTCCCGCCTACATATGCTGATCCATTTTTATCAACAGCAATGCTTGTGCCAACATCACCCGCCCCTGATCCGAGAAAAGTGTTCCATATCAAGTTTCCATCATTATCTAGTTTGGCGGCGAAAGAGTCTGTATTTCCACCGTGAGGACGCACAGGGGTCCCCCATTCCCCATAAGAATAACCAACGGTGTACACATACCCATTATCATCTACTGCGATATCAAAACCATTGTCCGCTCCCCCCTCGTAATTGTCGTCACTACCCAAGAAGGTATTCCAAACTAGATTACCCTTCTCGTCTAGTTTAGCAACAAAGGCATCATTGACGCCGCCTGCAAATGGCCGAATTGGTTCACCCCAACTTTCCCCACTGACTCCAGAGATGTAAACATTGCTGTGTTGATCAACAACGATACCGGTACCGATGTCAAAGCTATTCGACCCCAGGAATGTGTTCCAGATCAAGTTCCCATCGCTGTCCAGCTTGGCGACAAAGGCATCCGGGTTCCCCGAAAAGGGGCGTACTGGTGTCCCCCAACTGGCCTCACTATAGCCAATGAAATAAATATAACCGCTACTATCTATCGC
This sequence comes from Chloroflexota bacterium, assembly GCA_034717875.1. Classification (GTDB taxonomy): domain Bacteria; phylum Chloroflexota; class Anaerolineae; order Anaerolineales; family UBA11858; genus JAYELX01. The sequence continues at coordinate 2,390 of JAYELX010000003.1, forward strand.
GATATCGTTACTCTGGTCAAGTCTCTCGGACCCCAGGAATGTGTTCCACAGCAGTTCTCCATTGTTATTTAGTTTGGCGACAAAGGCATCGCCGCCTCCTCCTGAGTGGGGGTGTATCGGCGATCCCCAGCTAACGTTGCTCATCCCACAGACGTAAAGATTACCATTATCATCTAAAACAATATCTTCCCCTCTTTCCAAATCTCCTTCGCCGCCTATGAAAGTGTTCCAAGACAAAGAAATGGTTGTGTCATTAGGAACAGTTGTGCCCCTGCCCTGAATAGCAAACTCATACGGATTCTCGTCATCGTCGTTGTTGGCAATGCTGACTGTGGCTGTTCGGTAACCACTTGCGCTGGGATCGAAGCTAATTTCAAATTTAGAGGTATTGTTATATGTTATGGGTGACGACGGTTGTGTCGTTACGGAGAAATCGTCGCTATCTTCCCCACTGATTTCTACCTTCGGCGAACTGGTCAGAGTCAAGTCGACGCCACCATTGTTTTTGATCGTAAAAATGCGCGTCACGGTACCACTGTCAACCTCCACGCTGCCAAAATATGTGTGATCGGAGATGTCGGGTGCGGTGTCCCCACTGGAGATAGATTGATCATTACCGCGCACATCGATTTCGGGATGGTTTGGTGGAGAGGTCGTAAATTTCCAAGCATAGGTATCAGCTAATGGACTCCCACCTTGGTCAGTAATTTCAGTGCTTAGGGTAGCGGTATATTCGTGACCATACTCCAGTTTTTCGTCAGGGATAAAAGTAGCCGTATCTGTATCGGGATCATACGAGACCGTTCCTGATACCTTGCTGCCAGTTAATATAAAGGTTTCAGCGTTGATTGTAGAGGCATCCATAGCTCCGCTGAAGGTGGCTTTTATTGTAGTGTCGATAGCAATTCCTGTAGCCCCATCTTCGGGAGACGTGTCTGTCACGGTGATTGAGGATGGACAAATAACATCTGTGCTGCTTACATGATTGATTCCATCTAACCAAGCCTGAAATTCTGCGTCCGCAGGTTCGCACAAGTCAGTTGCGTGAAAAAAGAACCTATTCAACTGAGATAAGTTTGTTAAGTTTTCTGGCAACGCTCCTTCAAGATTATTTTCATTCAACATTAGATTTTCTAAATTGGACAAGTTGCCCAACTCGGAAGGGATCGTGCCACTCAGTTCGTTCCCACCCAGATAGAGACTGGTCAAATTGGTCAAGTCACCCAGCTCAGGGGGGATTGTGCCGCTGAGTTCATTCCAACCCAGGTAAAGCCAAGTCAAATTGGATAAATTGCCCAACTCTGGGGGGATCGTGCCGCTTAGTTGGTTGCTGGCCAGATCAAGCCCCCATTCTAAAGCGGTTAAGTTCCCTAGTTCTGGGGGGATGCTTCCGCTCAGTTCATTCCCACTCAAATTGAGCCATGACAAATTAGATAATTCGCCCAACTCTGGGGGGATCGTGCCGCTTAGTTGGTTGCTGGCCAGATCAAGCCCCCATTCTAAAGCAGTTAAGTTCCCTAGTTCCGGAGGAATGCTGCCGCTTAGTTCGTTCCCATCTAAATAGAGTCCTCGCAAGTTGGACAGGTTCCCCAATTCGGGAGGGATGTTTCCACTCAGTTGATTGTTGCCCAGATCAAGCCCCCATTCTAAAGCAGTTAAGTTCCCTAGTTCCGGAGGAATGCTGCCGCTTAGTTCGTTCCTACCCAAATCGAGACTTTGCAAGTTGGACAGATTGCCCAACTCGGGGGGGATGCTTCCGCTCAGTTCATTCCCATCTAAATAGAGTCCTCGCAAGTTGGACAGGTTCCCCAATTCGTAGGGAATGCTGCCGCTCAGTTCATTCCAACCCAGGTAAAGCCGAGTCAAATTGGATAGATTGCCCAACTCGGGGGGAATGTTACCGCTAAGTTCGTTGGAGTATAAGTAAAGCCGTGTGACATGACCAATGCTGCAAGTCACACCGTACCAATCACAATGAGACGTGTTGGGGTCCATCCAGCCATCGTTACGCTCCCAATTGTCGCCATCGGTGCTGTTGTAGAGCGCTTCGAGAACTTCTTTCTCAATTTGCGGAATCTCTCCCTTGCCTTGGATAGCAAAGTTATAAGGATTTTCATCACTGTCGCTGTTAGCAATGCTGAGTGTTGCTTCTCGCAATCCTGTGTCGCTGGGATCGAATTGCACCGTAAAGGTGGTCGTGCCGCCGCTGACCAGGGGAGAAGAGGGTTGAACGGTGACGGTGAAATCACCAGCATGCGCTCCGCTGATCTCCACCCTGGGTGAACCGGTCAGACTCAAGTCGCCTTCGCCGGTGTTCTCGATTGTGAAGGTGTGTTCCACGGTTACGCTGTCCAATCCAGCGACCCCAAAGTCAGTGTCGTCTGTGGTCGAGGGTTCGTCGTCGCCATCGTTAATCGAGTTTCCATTCCCCTGCACATCCATCTCGGACGGGAGTGGGGTTGTGGTGGACACCTCCTCGCTGTACTCGCTCAACAGGTCATTTTGCTGGCCCCAATGCTCAGGCGTGAAAGTACGCACAACGAAGTAATAGGTTGTGCTAGGGGATAAACCATCAACTGTGTAAGCCGTAGTACTCTTATCACTGGTTGTACCGTGAATAGTGTAAGGCACACCTGTTGCTGTCGCGTAGCTGATCTCATAGTAGCCACCATTGCCAGTGTAGGGTATCGCTGTCCAGGATATTTCCACGCTGTTGCCAGACACATTGGCAACCTGCACATTATCAGGCGGTACGGTTTGGGTCTGGTCCCAATCCGCGTCTTTTTCGTTCAAGAAAGCGATTACGCTTGAATTGCTTGATGACAGCATATTATATCCAAAGTTAGCGTCCCAAGGATTTCCCAAGTTTATAAGATTAGTTATTGAACTTGGAAACTCTCCAGACAAAGCATTATTGTAAAGACGTAGTTGAGAAAGATTAATCAAATTACCAAATTCTACAGGAATTGTGCCTGTAAGCTGATTCCCATGTAAATAAAGTCTTTGCAAATTAGACAAGCTTCCAATTTCTGGTGGAATGGTACCAATAAGTTTATTCGAATCTAATTCGAGATGCGTCATATTAGATAAGTTACCAAATTCTGGAGGTATCGTTCCAACGAATTCGTTTTTTTCTAATCCCAGAGATCTCAAATTAGGTATATAACCAATCCATGTTGGGATGGTACCTGTAAATTTGTTTTTACCCAAATTAAAAGCTTCTAAATTAGATAGGTTGCTAAGTTCTGGCGTAATAAGCCCAGCAAGCTCATTATTATGTAACAACAACACCCGCAAGTTTTCTAAATTGCCAAGCTCAGTTGGAATGGGGCCGACAAGTTTATTGCCGCCTAAGTGTAGCGTTCTCAGATTAGATAAGTTGCCTAGTTCAGGTGGTATAGAGCCTGTTAACTGATTCCAACCTAATGATAAGCTCTCCAAAGAAAGGATATCACAAATTTCTAGGGGAATTGTCCCCGTTAACTTATTACCGCTAAGAATCAAACTTTGCAAATTTGATAAATTACCGAGTTCTGATGGGATCGTACTATCCAAATTGTTATTATACAACCAAAGTGCCCTCAATTTGCTAAGGGAACTCAACTCAGATGGAATTGGACCTGATAGATTATTCTGACCCAGTAAGAGGCCCGATAAATCTGATAAGTTCCCTAGTTCCGGGGGGATGATTCCGCTCAGTTTATTCCCACCCAAATAGAGTCCTCGCAAGTTGGACAGATTGCCCAATTCGGGGGGAATGCTACCGCTAAGTTCGTTGGAGGATAAGTAAAGCTGTGTAACATGCCCAGCGCTGCATGTCACGCCGTACCAATCACATAGTGATATGTCAGGATCCATCCAGCCATCGTTATCCGTCCAATTATCACCATTGGTGCTGTTATAGAGGGCTTCGAGGGCTTCTCTTTCGTTTTGTGGAATTCCCTCCCCTGTGCCCTGGATGGCGAAATTGTAGGGGTTCTCATTGCTGTCGTTGTTAGCGACGCTGATTTTCGCTTCTCGCAGGCCCTCCGCGCTGGGGTCAAACTCCACGTCAAAAGTCGTGGAACCAGAAGGAGCTATTGAAGCGTCTGGAGCATCCGTGACTGTGAAATCCCCCATATTAGTGCC
>JAYELX010000004.1:0-3002 GCA_034717875.1 Chloroflexota bacterium
TGACACTGATTAGGCAGATTTGCGCGGATTTAAACTATTTTTAAAGTCTTTAATCCGCGTTTATCCATTGCATCCGCCAAATCCGCGTTCTATGTTTTTTACTTTTACCAAAGTGTCGGGTAGCTAGATTTTAATCTACACCTTATCGAATTGAGACCTGAATTTCGAAAATCTGCCCAACTTTTTGATAAGGCATGAGAATCTTACCATAAAAGTACGTAGTGTCAAAAACAGTAATTCCCGACGTAGATCACAAAACTTGGAGTAAGCATTCACGCCCTCAGGTTGATCGCCGAACAGTCAAGCTATCCACTTTTGCAGATAGTGAAGGTTTCCTTTTGCAGATAGTGAAGGTCTCCCGACCGAACGACTACCGATGCCCACCCCGCTCGGTCGGAGACCATCGCTATCCAAGTTTTGTGAGCTCGCTATCCCACATCCACTTTTGCAGATAGTGAAGGTCTTCGCGAAGCACGCTCGCTTTGCGTGCATCCGCATGCGCGCCCTCGGCGAGCCCTGGGCTGCCCGACCGAACGCCAAGACCATCGCTATACCCTTGAGAATATCACCCCCTCTGAACGCTTCCCTAAATTTTATCTCTACACCGTTTCAATTTACCCCGCAAGTAGTAATGCCTCGAATAATGTTACAATCCATCCACATAACGAGCAGACGAATACAAAAGGATTTCCACCAAACTGTACCAAAATGGAGCGTAGAAATATGCAATACGGTTTTTTTGATGATACCAAGCGCGAATATGTAATTACTCGGCCCGATACACCTCTGCCGTGGATCAATTACCTGGGCAGCGAGAGCTATTTTGCATTGCTCTCTAATACCGGTGGGGGCTACTCCTTTTATCGGGATGCTCGTCTCCGGCGCATTAGCCGTTATAGATACAACAACATTCCCCAAGATACAGGCGGCCGCTATATCTATCTCCGAGATGATCAAAGCGGCGAATTTTGGTCGCCAACCTGGCAGCCGGTGCGAAAAGATTTGGACGCGTACACCTGCCGTCACGGGCTGGGCTACACAATCATTTCTTCACAGTACCAACAAATAGAAGCTCAACTTCGATACTGCGTTCCCCTCAGTGAAAATCTGGAAGTCTGGGATTTGACTCTCACCAACCGGCGCGAACGTCCGGCCCAATTATCACTCTTCTCTTTCGTCGAATTTTGTTTGTGGGACGCCTGGGATGACCAGACCAATTTCCAGCGCAATTTCAATATTGGCGAAGTCGAAGTCGAAGAGGGTGTAATCTATCATAAAACAGAATACCGTGAACGGCGCAATCACTTTGCTTATTTTGCTTGCTCCGAAACCATTGACGGATTCGATACGCAGAGGGAAGCATTTTTGGGCCGATATCGCGGCTTGGATAACCCCAAAGTGGTCGAAACGGGTAAAGCCAGCAATTCTGTCGCCCACGGTTGGGCCCCGATTGGATCGCACAACCTCAAACTCAAACTGGAACCCGGGCAAACGAAAAGAGTTATCTTTGTTCTAGGTTACCACGAAAACCCTGCCGATCAAAAATTCGATCCGCCCGATTCACAGATCATCAATAAAAATAGCGTAAAACCCATTATCGAAAAATACACCCAACCCGCCGCAGTGGATGCCGCTTACGAAGATTTACAAACTTATTGGAAAGGCCTGCTCAGCGGCTATCAGGTGCAGACTCCCAATGAGCACGTCAACCGCATGGTCAATATCTGGAACGCGTATCAGTGCATGGTGACCTTTAATCTGTCACGCTCGGCTTCGTTTTTCGAGTCTGGCATTGGGCGCGGGTTGGGATTCCGCGACTCTAATCAGGATTTGTTGGGATTTATGCAAATGGTTCCCGAACGAGCACGCCAGCGCATTCTCGATTTGGCGGCTACTCAACTAGAAGATGGCGGCGCCTATCATCAATATCAGCCGCTGACAAAGCGCGGCAACGACGCGATTGGCTCCAACTTCAACGATGACCCGCTCTGGCTGGTTTTGGCCGTGGCTGCCTATTTGAAAGAAAGCGGCGATTTCAGCATTCTGGACGAACGCGTCCCTTACGAAAATCGCCCCGGCAGCGAACGGCCTTTGTACGAGCATCTTCAGCGCAGTTTGCAGTACACACTCGACCGCTTAGGCCCGCATGGATTACCCCTCATCGGCCGCGCCGACTGGAATGATTGCCTCAATTTGAATACTTTTTCCAGTCAGCCGGGCGAATCGTTCCAGACGACGACCAACAAAGATGGAAAAATTGCCGAGTCTGTTTTTATTGCCGGGCTGTTCACATTGGCGGCTCAGGAAATGGCAGAAATCTGCGGGCAGCAGAATCGGCCCAAAGATCAGAAAAAATATACCCAGGCTGCCGATAAAATGAAAACCACCACCCTGGCCCACGGTTGGGATGGAGAATGGTTTCTGCGCGCTTACGATGATCTTGGGGATGCTGTCGGCTCCAGTGAATGCGAAGAGGGCCAAATTTACGTCGAACCGCAGGGGATGTGTGTCATGGCTGGGATTGGCGTGGAAAGCGGCGAGGCGGCTCGGGCCTTGGCATCCGTTGGGGAACGGCTGGCAACCCCCAACGGAATTATGCTCCACCAACCCGCATATACGCGCTACCGCCTCAATTTAGGCGAAATCTCCACCTATCCACCTGGGTACAAGGAAAATGGCGGCATTTTTTGTCATAATAATCCCTGGGTGATGATAGCTGAAACCCGGCTGGGGCACGGGGATCAAGCCGTTGATTATTATTTGCGCATAAATCCATCGGCACGCGAGGGGATCAGCGCCGTGCACCGCTGCGAGCCTTATGTCTATGCGCAGATGATTGCCGGGCGTGACGCGCCGAGGCCTGGTGAAGCCAAGAATTCCTGGCTCACGGGGACAGCTGCATGGAATTATGTCGCTATAACTCAGTGGATATTGGGGGTGCGGCCAACTTATGAGGGCTTGAAAATTGCGCCCGTTATTCCCTCCGATTGGGACGAAGTTTG
>JAYELX010000004.1:3102-6499 GCA_034717875.1 Chloroflexota bacterium
ATTCCTGGCTCACGGGGACAGCTGCATGGAATTATGTCGCTATAACTCAGTGGATATTGGGGGTGCGGCCAACTTATGAGGGCTTGAAAATTGCGCCCGTTATTCCCTCCGATTGGGACGAAGTTTGTCTGACGAGAATTTTCCGCGGCGTGACTTATCAAATCAAGATTACGCGCGCCGGCACTGGGAATGCGGTGACTTTGGTTATGGGTGGGCAGCCGGTGACGGGTAACATTGTGCCATTCCCAACGGAGGGCAGCGGCGCGGTCAGTGTCGAAGTGACGATTGGGTAAGCGGGATTTCAAGCTTGGCAGCGGATTGGCAGCGGATTAGCGGATAGTCGCCGCAGTTTACAGACTCATCCGCTTGCCACGGGCACGCCCAGCTATCTGCTTTCATCTCGTTACCCCGCTCGAGCGTTTCATCTCGTTACCACGCTCTTTCCTCTCGTTACCACGCTCCTGCGTGGTAACGCTGGTCACAACGCTCCGCGTAGCTCACTCGAATTAGCGACGCGTTCCTGGTCGAACGACGCGAAGCATCTCAACAAACATTCCAATTAAAATTGACTGATAAATTACATTACACAGGTGACAGTCACCTATAAAATCAATGTACATTCCGAATCGTCTCGCTTAAGCTGCGTGTTTTCTTCAACAAGATAGCTTTGCAGGTGACTGTCACCTTCATCATCATTCAAACATCAGCGCCGGCGGCCCCAAATAAAGCCTTCCACGAGTCGCAACAACCGCAGCACAGAAGAACGTATCCGAGCGTAGGCTTGATAGACACTGCGCAAACGCCAGCCTTTGCTTTTTTCAGCTGGAAGCGGCCCGGTCAATTGGGTGACTAACGCGCCCCATGTCAACCCAGCGCCAAATCCCACCAAAACAACATGATCACCTAGTTTTATTTTTCCTTCCTGAACCGCCTCCACTGTCGCCATGGGAATCGAAGCTGTGGAGGTGTTGCCATAACGATCTAAATTGATCACAAACCGCTCCATGGGTAACTTCAACCTGCGAGCGGCGGTTTCGATTATGCGTTGATTGGCCTGATGGGGGATCACAAAATCAATTTCGTCCAAGCTCATGCCTGAAAGCTTCACAACTTCCTGAGTAGCCTGAGCCATCACGCGCGTGGCAAAACGAAACACATCGCGCCCTTTCATGTGCATGTAGTGCAAACCATCTTGCACAGTCTGGTGGCTGGCTGGGAACTTACTCGCCCCTGCTGGCAGCGAGAGCAAGTCACGCCCCGAGCCATCCGAGCGCATCACGGCCGATAAAACGCCACCAGGTTCATCACTGGCTTGCAAAACAAAAGCCCCGGCTCCATCCCCAAATAAAACGCACGTGTTGCGGTCGTCCCAATCGACCAACCGAGAAAGTGTCTCCGCGCCGATTACTAAGGCGGCATCAATCGACCCTGTCCGAATGGCTTGAGCGGCCATATTGACAGCAAAGATAAAGCCGGTGCAGGCCGCCGATAGATCGAAAGCCCCTGCCTTCACCGCTCCAATATTATCTTGGACCAAAGATGCAGTAGATGGGAATAAGTGTTCCGGCGATGAGGTAGAGACGATGATCAAATCCAAATCACCTGGAATTACCTCAGCAACTTCCAGGGCGCGCAAAGCCGCCTCTGTGGCTAAGGTAGCCGTGCTTTGTTCGTCGCCGGCAATACGCCGCTCACGGATACCCGTGCGGGTAATAATCCATTCATTGTCTGTATCTACCATTTTGGAGAGATCGTCATTGGTGAGCACATGTTCGGGGACACTCATGCCCCACCCGGTAATATGAGCGCAGATGCTCATACACCCTCTCCAAATCGGCTCAAAATAATAGTGGCGTTATGCCCACCAAAACCAAAGGAATTCGACATGGTGTGGTCAACGCGCAGCGAACGGGCCTGGTTGGGGATATAATCCAAATCGCATTGCGGGTCTGGCGTTTCATAGTTGATCGTAGGCGGCAGCGTCTCATCAAGTATCGCTTTCACACAGAACAAAGCTTCCAGAGCACCTGCCGCACCCAACATGTGCCCGGTCATCGACTTTGTCGACGAAGCGGGAATCTGATAGGCGCGCTCACCAAAGACCTTTTTTATAGCAAGTGTCTCACTTTTGTCATTCAAAGTAGTCCCGGTTCCATGAGTATTAATATATCCAATCTCATTGATCCCCAGCTCGGCATTATCTAAAGCGGTGTGCATACACAAAATCGCGCCGCCCCCATCTTGTGCTGGTGCGGTGATGTGATAAGCATCATTGGTCGAGCCATAACCCACCACTTCAGCCAAAATATGGGCACCACGTTCCTGGGCGTGCTGCAAGGATTCAAGCACAAGCACGGCAGCACCTTCGCCCATCACAAAGCCATCACGGTCGGCATCGAAAGGACGAGACGCTCTCTCCGGTTCATCATTACGGGTAGAGAGCGCGCCCACCACGCTCATACCAGCCATGGCGATAGGCACAATGGCTGCATCTGCACCCCCGGACAAAATCACGTCAGCCTGCCCGCGGCGGATGATTTCAGTGGATTCACCGACAGCGTTCGTCCCGGTCGCGCAGGCAGTAACAACAGCCATATTTATTCCCCGAATCCCAAAACGGATAGCGATCAACCCCGCCGATGTATCAGGCAGCAACCGCGGGACGAGAAAAGGACTCACCCGTGAGGGCCCCCGTTCGAGGAACGTTTTTGTGTTCTCGAAGCTGGTGCCGATACCCCCAATCCCGGTACCGATCACCGCTCCTATGCGGTCGCGGTTCTTGTCAGTGATCTCCAGCCCAGCATCTTCTACAGCCTGTTGAGCCGCAGCCAGCGCGTATTGAGAGACCAAATCCATGCGCCGGGCGTCACGACGGCCAAACAACGCGTCGCCGTCAAAATCCTTGATCTCGGCGGCAATTTTAGTCTTATGTTCCTTCGTGTCGAAATGAGTAATCGGCCCCACTCCCGATTTTCCGGCAATAACATTTTCCCAGGCTGTATCCACATCGTTTCCAACGGGGCTAATGCACCCCAATCCTGTAATCACAACTCGTTTTCTCATAATACGCTCCTTTTTCCTACGCTCACATAAAAAAACGCGTGCCCCAATAGGACACGCAGACGTTTACCGAAATATGCTCAAAAGCGCACACCACTATTGAAAACACAAAAAAGCAGAAAAGGACGCGCTAATTTCAAAGTCGTAGTGCGGATTGGCAATCCGCATTACATGGATTGACTAACAGGAATCTCGAAATAGAAGACACTCCCCTCCCCCTTCTGACTCTCCACCCCCATCTGGCCACCATGCCGCTCGACGATAGACTTTACAATCGCCAAGCCCAGGCCTGTTCCTTGCTCTTTTTTAGCCTCACGATCTGCACTCCGATAGAATT
>JAYELX010000005.1:0-6412 GCA_034717875.1 Chloroflexota bacterium
TAACCCTTTTCTCCGAGTGAAGTAACAACCTCTCTGGCTGACCCGAATGAGTTTATCGCTTGTTAGGCTACCAGATGGACAGAAAAAAAGGGCAGAGAACTAAATTCCTCTGCCCATCTGTTGCCGTAGGCACGCACAGCGTAGCCACTCGTGTAGCGCTCAGGTTGCTCTCCAGCAGAGCCTTGTCCTCCACACAAGTTCAAGAATTGTACCATGTTGGCAGAATGACGAATCTTAACAAATTCGCTAATATGTCTTGGTAACATTTTCATTTGGTAGAACAATTAGCCCTTAGTAACATTATCATTTGACTTGACACGCGGGAAAGATTAAACCCCAATTATCACCCCCAGCCTTGGTTGTTTAACAGCAAATCCCGATATTATTAAGAAGAGGCAAGACTTCGGAAGTCTCGAACGACATATTTCGCTAACAAAAAGGCATCCGAAGACTTCCGAAGTCTGGTTTTAGTTTCAAAACGGGAATTGCTGGTTGTTTAACAAAACTTCGTTGTGCTGACAGACTTACTTAGGCATGTCAGCATCCAAAAGGATTTGTCAGTCAATCAATCTCAAGCCCTGAAGTTCGAAAACCACCGCAGGCTTCGATTTCCCTTTAACCTTCACGGGCGGAAGCTGCTTGGCGATAATATCATCGGTGATGGCCTGATACGTAGGCTCAGAAAGCAAAATCTGGCCCGTATCAGCAATCGACTCAAGCCGTTGAGCGTAATTGACTGTATCACCAATCACCGTGTAATTGAAAAGATCGCTTGTGCCAACATTGCCAACCATGGCCTCCCCGCTGCTGATGCCAATGCTGAAATAGAGCTGGTGCTCCAGGCGCGAGGCTTCGCGATGGGCGCGTATGGCCTGATCCATCGCCAGAGCAGCCCGAACGGCACGCAGAGCATGATTGGGTTGTTCATCGGGCGCATTCCAAAAAGCCATGGCGGCATCCCCCATAAACTTGTCCAGCGTGCCTTCTTCCTTGAGTATAGCTTTTGCTGCCAGAGAAAGATAAGAATTCAACACCTCGAACAAATCTTCCGGATTGGTGCGTTCGCTAAACGGCGTGAAGTCGTGAATGTCGGCAAAAAGCACCGTGATTGGCTGGCGGATACCGTCCAGTTGCAAATTGCTGGCGTCTTCCAATAAACGGTCACGTACACGCGGCACCACCACACGCCCAAAAGTCTGACGTATTCGTTCCCGATCTGCTTCCAGTTGACGCTGTCGGGTCAAATCATCGATGACGACGGTGGCACCCTTAGTGCTAAGCTGTGCATCCATCAAAGGGGTACAAGACATCCTCAAGAATAACGAGCCCCGTCCCGGCAGTGTGGGATTGAATTCCTTCCCAAGTGTAGGTATGTTTTCTTCGAGAACTGATTTTGTAACCATAGCAAGTTGAGGCCCCATATCGCCGAAGACTTCCGTGAGCGGGTTGCCCAGGACTTGATCCATAGGTGTACCCAAAATTCGCTCGGCAGCCTGATTGAAAAGCGTAACCTTTCGCTGTACATCGGTTGTGATAACGCCGGATGACATGGATGCAAAAATATCATCCATCAGATTCTTCATTTCTAGGGTCTGATTAAGTGTCTCCTGCAGGTTGGCAAACAAGCGCACATTTTCCAACGCCAACGAAGATTGACCAGCGACAGCTTCCAAAAAATCCAAATCATCGCTAGTATAAGGGTCGCCGGAACGCCGCGGGCCCAGGGCCAGGAAACCGATCATCTTGCCCTCATATTGCAGGGGGACGAAAACGCGGCAGCCCATCTCATCCAGGGTGGCAGTCTCGGCGATTAATTCATCGGGCAAAGAGCGGCCAGGGGGAAACCAGATCCCCCCCGAACCTCGATTGAGCATCTCGATAAGCGGATTCTCGATGGGGAGCAATACTTCGACATCGTCGTGTGTACCCTGATGACGATAGACGGCATCCTTATCATCAAAAAGATAAACCAAGACGCGCTCAGGTGTCAATGCCGCTTGAATCTCCTGCTCCAACATTCGAAGGGTGTGTTCCATTTCTGGAGAAACGCCCAATTCCTGAGAGAGATGCGAAAGCACACGCCGATAATCCGCCCGTGTGCGGTAAAAAAGACGGTCGATGCCCTGACGCATCAAATCTCGAATAGGATTCAAAGCCACAACCAAAACGAGCAGATATAGTGCAACCAAGACAGGATCGTTGGGCGTGATTTCTGATGGCACTAGAAGCGAGAGCAAGGTGATCAGCAAATAAAATATCCCCACGGCTCCCGCGGCAGTAAGTGCGTAGGTTAGAGATGTGCCCATAATGCGATCCACGTCCAACATACGATAGCGCACCAGCGCATAGGCCACTGAGAGGGGCAGAATAACTATGGCAGGAAAAGCGATTTCAACCCGAAAACGCACCAATTGACCAAAGGCGGAGGGGAGCAAAAACGTGAACAGAACAGGGCCAAAGGCCAAAGCGGCTCCAAAAACAATGATACGGCTTTGTTGGCGAATAACGGCAGAATCGCTGCGCAGGACACGCACAACAAGTGTACTCAACAACAACAGAATCGCGACACTGATAAAGCCATAACTCGCAAGCCAGGTGTTGACATACGCCCATGGATGTACGGGAGACACAATTTGCCAGGTGATCGGAATCGCAAACAAAACAACCAAAAGCCACGGCAAGAATCGAGTGAGGGGATAACGTGCGACGAAGGGCATTTTTCGAGGAAAGACGAAGGCCAATTGTATAGTTGCTCCTCCCGCAATTAGCAAACCTAAAGCCCATCCAAGCATAAAATGCTGGGTGGTGTTCATATCAAAATATGCAGCCATAACAACGCTGGCGGCCGATGTAAACGTCAAAAAAGCCAGGGCCGATTTAGTGTTCTTGCTCAATCGATAAGCCCAAACGCCAATGCCCCAGGTTGCGGCACCTACAATATAAGGAATAACAAACCACGAAATAAGCTCCCCCATCGTAAATTGCCGTGGTGTGACCGTGCGTCGATAAATATCTCCAGCGCGCGGCTCGAAAACCAGCTCGACCTCATCCCCGGCTCGGCTCACAGCAGCCCTCAACGATTTGCTATCGGTTGTAGATTTTCCATCGACAGCGATGATGCGATCATAATCGCCGACCCCGGCCTCCTTAGCGGGCCAATCATTCCCAACAATTAAGCTGACAACATTATGAGGCTCGATGAATACGCCAATGAAAGGCAGCCGATACCATTGATATGCCCAAAATGGCGCCAAAACAAGCACCCCCAGTGCAACAACAGCAAAAACCAACGGGATGACTCCCAAAAACCGATTGATTGATTCTTGTCTATTATCCATTTCATTTCTCCACGGAAATAAAAATTTCCATTTTTTCGAAAGTTGCCGGCCCGATACCTGAAACCTTTTGGATTTCCTCGATCATGGCAAAGCATCCGTTAGCTTCACGGTACTCGATGATTTTATTTGCTGTGACGGGGCCAATGCCAGAAAGCGTTTCTAGTTCCTCTTGGGAAGCAGTATTGATATTGATGATAGATGAACCAGGCTCACTTGAGGGTTGGTCCTCGCTTTGGGAGTCAGATGCCACATCCGAGGATTCTACCGCTGCCGCTTCCCTAACTGCTGGAACATCAAGCTGATCCCCATCTTGAAGCTGGGCGGCCAGGTTCAAGCTTTGCGGTTGAGCATTATCCGCAAACCCTCCGGCTGCATCCAGTGCCTCTTCGACGCGGCTGCCCAGCGGCAAAGCATAAACCCCTGGCTGGTCAACCGCCCCGGTCACATAAACCTGAATGGGCGCAGGCGTAGGGGAAGCGGGCGGCGGCAACAATTGGATTGCCACACCCCGCGGTGGACGGCTGGCCAGAAACACGGCCCCGGCTCCCAATAATCCAAACACAACGCCCAGAGCAACTATTGCCCACTTTTTCATGGTTTCACTCCCTCGGGAAGATAAACAAGCGATAGTGGTAAAAAGGTAAATGATGAAGATTTTTACATAAGGTGACAGTCACCTACAAAGGCGTCTTGTTGAAGAAAACACATTGGTTAAGCGAGACAATTCAGAATGTACATTGATTTTATAGGTGACTGTCACCTCTGATCATCACTTACCATCTAACCACCATCAAACAAGCTAACCATTGCTCACAGCATCAATACGAGCATCGCGTTCCATGCTGATGATCGCCTCGGCGACAGCTTCTATCGCCGAGCGTTGTTTGCGATACAAATCTGCTTCAGACATGGCGAGTTGCTTGGCAACGTCACGCACCTTGCGTCCCTCCATAAACTTTAGTTCCAAGATATTGAACAATATCCATTCACTCGTAAACCGCCGTTTGCCCTCGGGCCGAACATGCTCGACCGCCTTGCGAAGAATAGAACGTAGTGCATTTACAGAGACACCATCATGCTCATCCAAAGCATGCTGTACGATCTGAAGACGAAGCAAGGGGCTTTTTGTAAGTTTTGGACCACCCCAATAATGTCTAAGCGCGTCCTTCACCCATTTGGCGAGATCATCTTGCGCCAGTTTCTCTTGAGTAATTGTGAGCACATTAGTACCGCCGTAACGAGAGGCAGCACGCAATCGCTGCACCCAATCCACTTGCGGGGTCAAAGATTGCAAGGAATTGAAGACTTGTTGCTGGCGAGAGCGGTCTTCTAGAGCTAGAGCGGCTCGATGTGCCAGGGTTTCCAGAGCCACTCGCTGCTCATCATCAGGCGGAGACTCCGGGATGCGTTCGGTTCCCAACAAACCCAATAAAGTGCGCTCTTTCTCTTCGCCGTCAGGATGTTGCTCGAAAAGCGGAACCAACCAATAATCCCCCCACGAGAATAGCTGTAGGGCATTTTGATCAGATTTTGCTTCGGCGCAATTCCGGGTGACAACCCGGAGCATTTCCTCAGAAAGCTCTTCATCTTCTAGCTGATTTATGTCTCCCACTGTGACAATCGTCTCCAACCCAGGCGGAAACAAAACAACCCCAAAAGCGGCATTCACTTGAAGCCGGTCACACACAGCAGTGAGAATCGATTCTAGGAATTGACGTAAATCAGCTGTGGTCAGTAATCGTTCTTCCAAGGTTTGCACCAATTGGAGATCATCGCGAGCGCCGCCATAAAAAAGCCAAAGTTCCCAAATGGGAGCCAGCATTGTAATAGCATATTGCATCAACAAAAGCGTACCGACCATGGTGATGGGAACCGCGGCTGAATAACCCGACCCGAGAGACTCTCCGGCGCGGCGCACCACGGTGGTCACAGCCAAGACTGTAGATGCTGTCACTGGCCCACGCATGACCCACTTGAATAGCCGCCGCTTCACAACTCGGTCAGGCCAGGAAACACCGAAGAAGGCTACGCCATAGGCCATGAGCACGATCATCCCCGCTGTGAAAATATTGATAATGTCAGCACTCAACCAAAAGAGCAGCGGATGTCCTGTGGTAAATCTTGACCCATAGGTCATATAGGGAAAAGCACCCAAAGCTGGGGCTAATGCGCCGGCGATCAAGTAACGCATCCGTCGACGGCTCGTGCTGGTCACTGCTCGCTTGTAAGCGCGCCAAAAATTAACCCAGGCCCAAATCATACTTCCGGTGTAAAAAAAGGCGAATACCCAAATAAGAGTTGATGCTTTAAGGTGAGGGGCTATAAAATCGGTGTTCACTGACCCGGAAAGACGGGGGAATGGCAAAGCAGCAACAAACGCCGTGGCTATAAAATAGGTTAACCAAATCAATCGCCGTCGGCGGCCGCGTGAGGGTCGTCCGGTGGTAGCAAGCAAGGCGTCGGAAAAATGCAAATACGATGGAGACAAGAAAATGATTCCCACCCATTGCAACTTAACCAAAATACTAATCCGCTCGAATGATTCTGTAATGCTGACAATGGCATCCCCAACAAAAATAACCACAACGCAAAGGAAAATGATTGCAACCGAGCGCGCTACCCGATCGCGTAGATTAAACGATAGGACATAGAGTAACAGAGAGAACGCCGTGATTGCAATCCCGGCAGTGAGTAATTGATTGAACGTCTGTAGACTACCAATAAATGTGGGCATTGGGTTAATTTTGGTAAACGAATAGGTAGTGGTTAGAATTGACTGATAATTTGCGTTACACAGGTGACAGTCACTTTATCAAATAGCGTTCTGTTTGCTCCCTGAGTCGCTGAAGAGACGAATTTTAGTTTTTTCGTATCTCGCGAAAGTGACTGTCACCTTTCTCGTCAGTAAAAATTTACCACTGCCAACGAATAGATTCTAAGCGAATAAATTCGCCGCTGGCCTGCAAAATTCACCTGCGTAGATTGCCAGCCGACGCATGTCGGTTTCGCAAGGCAGAGTCGATTTCAATCAACCCCCAAACCTCACCTCAACCACTTCGAGAAAAAGAGGGCGA
>JAYELX010000006.1:0-2679 GCA_034717875.1 Chloroflexota bacterium
AAAGTTCGAATTAGCTTTTAGCAATGCTGGAATTGCGCCAATTTATTATGACTGGCCGACCCGGATATATCTGTTCGATGAAAATGGAGATATTCTGACTACATATTCGCTTGAAATGGATTTGCGAAAAGTATTGCCAGGGGAACTTCATCAAGTAGAATTTTTAGTGCCGGTGGACAAGTTGGAGAACGGCACATATAAAATTGGCATCGCAATTATCGACCCCATCACTGCCCAGCCGGCTGTGAAATTAGCCATGCAAAACATCCGTCAGGACATGATCCAGGAAATAGGCTCATTCGAAGTAGATTGGGCCATTGATGCACTTACAAACACTGCCGCCTCAATATTCCAGGGCAAATAAAAACTAATTTCTCACTAAAATCTTAATTAGAAGATTACCGCTATGTATCGATACAAAATATCTTTGGTGCTTGTTCTGCTCTTTGTGGGGGTGCTGGCCTGTAACTTGCCCTTCGGGGCGGGGACTGATGAGGCTCCCGTTGATGGGGCTGCAGAATCTACCCCGGGGGAACAGCAGCCCGCTGCAACTGAGTCTGAGTCTCTGCCTGAATCAACGCGGGAATCTTCAACCGAGAATCCGTCTCCGGGAGATGCTCCATCTTCAGGGGACGTCATCTTACCTGATGAGCTTGTCTATTTGGGTGCGTTTCGGTTGCCCGGCGAGTCGGGCGGATCAAATTGGGAATACAGCGGCCACGCCCTGACATATTTCCCCGACGGCGATCCCGATGGCCGCGACGATGGCTTTCCCGGTTCGCTCTTCGGTGTCGGCCACGATCATCAGCTTTATGTTTCGGAAATCAGCATTCCCGAACCGGTTATCTCTAAAAATTTGGAAGATCTGAACACAGCCACCACCCTGCAGCCTTTTGCCGACATTACCGGCGGCGCAATCACCGAAGAATTGGCCCTGCCCCGTTTGGGATTGGAATACTTGCCCGCCCAGGGGCAGCAGACCACGGGTAAATTGCACTTTAGTTGGGGACAGCATATTCAGGATTTTGAACCTTCCCACGGCTGGGCCGAATTGGATTTAAGCAACCCGCAGCCGGCCGGAAGCTGGGTTTTCGACGGTTTTAGCAACTATGTTACCAACGATTATATTTTCGAGATTCCAGCTGAATGGGCCGCAGCTAATGTTGGGGGCCAGTTGCTGGCTAGCGGCAGGGCGCGCGAAGGCCTGTGGAGCGGACGCGGCCCGGCTTTATTTGCCTACGCTCCCTGGCAAGACGGAAATCCTCCCTCAGATGGTGAAACATTGACGTCACTTACCCCGTTGCTGTTGTATGGTGTTCAGGAGCCAACTATTCCCGACCTTGTCAGCGATGAGAGTATGGCCATGAACGGCTATGCGGATGCTGATCATTGGTTGGGAGGGGCCTGGTTAGGCGCGGGCGACAAATCAGCGCTGATTTTTGTGGGCACGAAAGCGCTGGGAAACGAGTGGTATGGGTATGCCAACGGCGTCGAGTGGGAATACGGTTGTGATGAGAACAACAGTTGTCCGGAAATGCCCGCATGGCCTTACGATGACCGCGGCTTTTGGGCCGAAGATTATCAGGCTCAGATCATTTTCTACGACCCCTCCGATTTGGCCGCCGTGGCCCGCGGCGAGATGGAAACCTGGCAGCCGCAGCCTTATGCCACTCTGCCGCTGGGTGAGTATTTGTTGGCCCCCGAACTGGATTTTGCCAACTACAAGCACGATTTTGTCATCGCGGCGGCTTTCGACCGCGCCAATGGTTTGCTTTTTGTGGTCGAGCGTCTGGCTGACGGATATAAATCGGTCATACACGTTTTTCGAGTTTCGGAAGATGAATCGTCTGCGTCAGCGGATGTATCTACCCAACCCTCGAACACCAGTGAAACAATAGACAAATGGTCGCTGTGGACGAGTGCGGCGTCATCCGCTGGGTGCCGGGCGCAGCCGATTTTATGCGCGACCAATTGGATTTGTTCGAGCAGCGCGGCCTGAACTACGCTGTTTGGATGTGGTATCCCGATTGGGCCCCCATGGCGGAAGGTGACGATACTTTCAATTTTCACTTTGGGCCAGACCCTGAGAATCTGAGCAATGTTGCCAACGATTTACAGGTTGTTTATCAAGAATTTTGGGGACGGAATGCGGTGAGGCCTTAGAATCAGCGAGTCCGACTGGTTCCCTGTTCCACTGATCCCACTTTCTGGTGGCATCGCTCCGCGGTGATTCTGGTGACATCGCTTCGCGTAGCACACCTGTAGGTGCCCGCGGTGACACCGTAGTTATGACGCTCCTGTGTCAAATGGGACGCGGAGCGTCTTTGCTTATGTTCCACCGCGGGAGCGGTGGAACGAGTTGGCCATGGGAGCGGTGGAACGAGTTGAACGAGTTGAAAAAGTCCCCTTTCTTCTAAATAAAAGGGGACTTCTATTTTGTAACCGTTCACTCCACGCCCTCCCTCAATTCTACTGCCACGAGGCCCATCGAATAAATTCGAGGCTGGAGGCTGATGCGAAATCCACCTACGTGGATTGGATTGCCAACCGACGCAGGTCGGTTTCGCGAGCCAGCATCGATTTCGCCGAAGGCGTGCACAGCAAATCGATTGGGAGGCCAAGGCACGCCACGCCGAAGGCGCACAAAGTGTGGCGAAGCACGCGCAGCGAGCGAGCAAA
>JAYELX010000006.1:2779-6407 GCA_034717875.1 Chloroflexota bacterium
GCAGGTCGGTTTCGCGAGCCAGCATCGATTTCGCCGAAGGCGTGCACAGCAAATCGATTGGGAGGCCAAGGCACGCCACGCCGAAGGCGCACAAAGTGTGGCGAAGCACGCGCAGCGAGCGAGCAAATAGATTAAGCTATCTGGTGGGAGTGAACAATTACCTTTTTGGCGTTAAATAAAAAAAGGCCATCCAGTATCGGTTGAGATAGGCCGACGCTAAGCTTTCACGAGCAAAGCATCAGCACAGCACATTAAAAACTGAATAGCCTTTAGGGCGAACGACGGGACTTGAACCCGCAACGACCGCATCCACAGTGCGGCGCTCTACCAATTGAGCTACGTCCGCCACGACGGCTTCTATTCTAACACGAAGGATCAAGCTGAGCAAGGATTTTTACGATCACACTCGTCGAATCTTGGCTCCCAGCTTGCGCAACTTTTCATCGATGCGCTCGTAGCCACGATCAATCTGTCCGATGTTGCGGATTACTGATTCCCCTTCGGCTGCTAGAGCTGCCAGTACCAGTGCCAAACCAGCACGGATATCGGGGCTTTCGACGTTTTCGCCGATGAGCTGCGTTGGCCCCTGGACGATGCAGCGGTGAGGGTCGCATAATACGATTTGCGCGCCCAGACCGGAGAGTTTATCTGTAAAATACATACGCCCTTCATACATCCAATCGTGGAACAATATTGTCCCCTTGGCTTGTGTGGCCACAACAATGGCGATGCTCATCAAGTCGGTGGGGAAGGCGGGCCAGGGCATCACGTTGATCTGAGGGATGGCGTTGCCGATATCGGCTTTGATCTCCAAATTCTGTTCTGCCGGAACGATGATATCCTTCCCGTCAACGATCCAGTCTATGCCCAAACGATTGAAAACCAGCCGCACCATGTCGAGGTATTGAGGTCCGGCTTTCTTGATGCGAATAGAGCCGCCGGTGACCACGGCCGCGCCGATGAAGCTGACCACTTCCAGGTAATCGGGGCCGATGCTAAACTCACCGCCCCCCAGCTTTGGGACTCCCTCGATGCGCAGAGTGTTGGAACCAATGTTGGAGATTTTTCCTCCCATGGCGTTGATGAAATGACACAATTCTTGAATATGTGGCTCGGAGGCCGCATTGCGCAGAATGGTCTTACCGGACGCGGTTACCGCGGCCATTATCGCGTTTTCTGTAGCGGTGACGCTGGCTTCGTCTAGCAAAATGTCGCTGCCGCAAAGTTGGTCGGCTTCGAAGTGGAAGACGCGCTCGTGCCGGTCGTATTCGACTTGCGCGCCCAGGGCTTCCAGGGCGAGGATGTGCGTATCGATGCGGCGGCGTCCGATCACGTCGCCCCCCGGTGGGGGAATATGCAGTTCTCCGGTGCGGGCCAGCATTGGACCGGCCAGCAGGATCGACGCGCGGATGCGGCGGCATTCGTCGGGGTTTAGGCCGGCGGGGTTAACTGTCTGGGCTTGAATCCGCCAGCTATGGTTGCCGATGGTTTCGATTTTCACGCCCAGACCGATCAGCACACTGCGCATAGCCAGCATGTCGCGGATGTTGGGCACATTGTGCAAAATGACCGCTTCATTGGTGAGCAAGCAGGCCGCCAAAAGTGGCAGGGCTGCATTTTTGTTTCCCGAAGGAGTAATTTCTCCTTCGAGCCGTTTTCCGCCTTGAATGATGAAAGTTTCCATTATGATCTCCTAGCTCGGACGATTCAGAACCAAACAGGGTGTTTTGAATCCATGAATAACCTTAAAGCTTCGCCGCCCGTGCAGCCAAGCAGTTTAGCTGCACTTTGGCCATTGGCTGCGATTTCTATCAATCCGTTGCTGCCGATTATGGCCGCACACTGGCCGGCGGGAATTTCTCCAAATGTTTTCGCCCATGGCAGATAGTCGCCGTTGGGGAGTTGTAAGTGCGTCTCGTTGAGGTTGATCTCCAGGCTGGGAGTGTGGCCGACCCAGGGTTGCAATTGCCAATTTCCATTTTCGAGCTTCAGGAATTGCCCCAGGCTGGTGAGTGTGTTGCCAAAGTGGTCTGCGTGTAGAATCTCGCCGTGCAAAATCCCATCGGGTGTAGATTTTAGTTGGGGTTCGGCAATCCTGACTAAATTTGGGATTGGTTCTCCAAGTTCGGGGCTAGAAATTCCTCGGGATGCGTGAGCGGCCGCGGGTGCAAATATATCGCGCCCATGAAAGGTCATCCCAGGATTTGATAATGCAAAAGCAGGGTTGCTGAGTTTCCAGGCTTTGGTGTCGTCATCGCTTATAAAAGTGAATGCGCCATTGTCCGGGCCAACAAATTTGAAGGGGCCAGATTCTAAAATGATGGCGTGCCGCTGTGTTCCTACGCCGGGGTCAACCACGGTTAGGAAAATACTTCCTTTGGGAAAGTAGGGCGCCGATTGCCACAAGGTGATGGCGGTGCGTTGTATGTCGCCGGGTGGAATTTCGTGGCTCAGGTCGATGAGTGGGGTGGCAGGGTTGATCTCGGTGATGACTCCTTTCATGATGCCAACGAACGGGTCGTGGCTGCCAAAGTCGGTAAGTAAAACGATTGGTGGGTTCATATCTGGATTATATGATGTTTCGCACTGCGCTGTATTGCCACTTCGTTGTATAATATCGACATAAATTTTCGGTAATGGTAAAAAGGTGAATGATAATTTTTTGCGTGAGGTGACTGTCACCTGTTTTCATTTGTTACAACAACCGCTGAGATTTTTTGGAGGATATTTTATGGCAGCAGTTATTGTTTTGACCGCTTGGCTAGTTGGGGTATTGGCGAATTATTTTTCTGATATTTTGCCCGTTAGGCGTCGTTTGGATGCGCCGCTGTGTTTGGGGTGTGGTGAGATGCAGCCGGGCTGGAATTATTGGGTGTGGCCGCGGCGTTGTCCTGCCTGCGGAAAGCCGCGCTCTTTGCGGGTTTGGGTTGTCGAGATTGTTTATATTGGGGTGGGGCTTTGGCTGTGGAATTCGCATCCCGAGGAGATTGGCTATCTTTTGGGGATGCTGCTTTTGCTCTATTTTGGGGTTGTGATTATTATTGATGTGGAGCATCGTTTGATTTTGTATCCTGTCAGCATTGTTGGGGCTGTGATTGGGTTGGGGTTGGGAATCTGGCGGCATGGGCTTGTTTCTACTTTGTTAGGGGGAGCAGCGGGATTTGCTTGTATGTTGATTCTCTATTTGTTAGGTGGGGTTTTCATCCGATGGATGGCGCGTTTACGCGGCAAAAGCTCAGACGAAGTTGCTTTGGGTTTTGGGGATGTTACTTTATCAGGGGTGCTGGGGCTTATGCTTGGCTGGCCGGGGATTATGATGGGCTTGCTGTTGGCGGTTTTATTGGGCGGTACAGTTAGCCTTTTGTTCATTGTAGTTATGCTGATAGCGCGACGATATAATGCTTTTACCCCTATTCCTTATGGACCATTTTTGGTTGCTGCTGCGGTGTTGCTTTTGTTTTTCCGTGAGGCGGTTATGGGGTTGTTAATTTAGGAAATATCGGGGTGGTTCACGGTTAAGGTAACACTTTTTGTAAAATATCTCAGCGCCGGTCGAGTGTTGCCGTTGCCTTTGCCGTTGCCGTAGGCATGCAAAGCAAGGCATGCAAAGCAAGGCATGCAAAGCAAG
>JAYELX010000007.1:0-6382 GCA_034717875.1 Chloroflexota bacterium
CCAAAGAGGATTCGACACCCGAGGCATACACACAACCCCCAACGCCGTTGATGTGCGCAATTTTTACGTCTACACAGACAAACTCACCCGCGTTACCGGAAACCCGATCCCTCACTTTGCCCGATTAGGCATGTCCTACCCAAAAGCCTTGTTAGGTTATAAAGATACCAAAGATCAACTCAATAGCCGTACAGACCTGGTTCCCATCTCATTACGTCAAAGAGATATCCCCGATGTATATCTGGACGCGACCGCCGCACACCTATGCCCCATAGATTATATGACCCACAGCCTGCTACCGGCCGCCTTCCGCCAAGCTGGCTTCAGCATTGTCACGTTAGACCCCGTGTCAGGGTATATGAACCCCACCTTCTGGAACGATATCCCCAGCCTGGTCACCGGCCTGACTGCTTTTATCCCCGCCGAAGAAGACCTGCGCGCCCTCTTCGAAGGGAAAAGTGATGATCTCTGGGAAATGGCTGAAACTTTAGCTGGCTACGGATGTGAGTTTATCGTGATCAAACGCGGCGAGCGTGGACAACTGCTCTACGATGCAGCCTCCAAATCCCGCTGGGAGATTCCAGCATTCCCAGCCGGGGTAATCAACCCCACCGGAGTTGGCGACGCCTTCTGTGGAGGTTTCCTGGCTGGATACCGCCGCACTTATGACCCCGTCGAAGCCGTACTGCATGGCAACATTTCTGCCGCCATTGTCTCTGAGGGGAGCGGCATTTTCTTCGCACTCGATGTGCTGCCCGGTTTGCCCGATGCCCGCCTAGATTCCCTCCGTCAATCGGTTCGTAAAATCTGATCTCTCTTTGAAAATCCCGGTAATAATTGCATTGTAAGTAATAAAGTGTTCCACCGCCAGCAATTCCCGATATTATGAAGAAGAGGCAAGACTTCGGAAGTCTCGAACGACATATTTCGCTAACAAAAAGGCATCCGAAGACTTCCGAAGTCTGGTTTTAGTCAAAACGGGAATTGCTGTTCCACCGCAGTACCAGGGCATGCTTCGCGAAGCGGATGGAACGAGATAAGATAAAGTAATCATTCAGTCCCCTTCCCTCACCCTAACCCTCTCCCAAGGGGAGAGGGAATAACTTCCTCTCCCTTCGGGGCAGGATTGAGGTGGGGAAGTGAACGGTTACAAGATAAAATACCCTCTTGTATTTGTCAACTTTACTGGTTATGCTATATATACCCAGAATCACATCTGGGCTGATAAAAAAACAGAATTGCTTCGAGGAGAGTAGTTCTGCCAACTTGCCTAAACAGGCCCATTTTATTCACGATTACATCGTTTTATAAAGAGGAGGTTCATGATGAAATTTATGTCTGCAATAATCCTAACCGTCGTATTGATTGCTATCCCCGGTCAAGCAGTCATTGCGGGAGCAGGAACAGGAACATCAGCATCACCAGATTATGGTATCCAGTGCGGATGTACACCATGTGGTTCTTGCGTTCCCCCAACCTTTGTCATCACCGCGGTAGCAAGCAACAGCTACGTAGAGGTCATGACCGATAATTTCCCTGCTGGTGAAAATTTTGTGGTAACCATGGGGTATATGGGCACAGCGGGCATCGGTGGCTATGTTGTTGCTACAACTAACTCAGGCAGTGGAGGTCGCTTCACGGCACAGTACAATATCCCCGCAGCATTATATAACCAGTATAAAATTGCTATTCGCTTGCAAAGCACATCTTCAGGCTATTATGCCTACAACTGGTTCTACAATAGTAATGCCAATGTACCTGGAAGCTCCTCGTCTAGTACGACAGCTTATTATGGATACCCAACTTTTAGCATTGCGGCTGTCAAACAAGACCAAAATGTGACTATATCGGGAACCAACTTCCCCCCAAACGATAAATTCATCGTACGGATGAACTGGATGCACACGCAAGGCATATCGGGGGCCATTGTCGACGAGGCAAAAACCGATGCAAATGGAAATCTGATAGATATCAAATATCCTATCCCGAATTTCCTAAATGGCTCTTACAAGATTGCCATTCGGTTGGAAAGCCCAACTTCGTGCTACTATGCCTATAACTGGTTCTACAATAACAATGCTCCATAAATACTCCCTTTAGGTAACTGCTGAGATGGGGATGTCATTCTTGCTGCAGGCACGCACAACGAGCCGCTGGAAGAATGGCATTCCCCCTGAAATCCTTGAGGGGTAAACTTCTTTTGCTTCGCTCGCTTGGCTGTGCTTACCTTCGGTACACCAAGTGGGTGTGCTTTGCATGCCGCTGGCAACACCGTATGGCAAAGCATAGCTTCATTAGACGGTTACACCTGATATGCGTTGCAATAGCAAGAACAGCATCGATATCGAAGCCGAAATGGCCATGATTGATGAAAAGATTGTGCTGTCTCAATCATAAAGGATGAAAAATGAAAACAAACACTATTTCAAAGCGATTGTTGCTGATTATGTTCGTCTTGTTGCTGGCGGCATTGGCCTGTGGCAAATCTCAGGAAACTAATCCAATTACTGAAGAACCGATCGTGGAAGAAGAACAAGTCGTGGAAGAATCGGAAGCTGTAGTTGAGCAGCCAGTTGCAGCCCAAGAAGGGGATATTCTCTTCCAGGATGACTTCCAAGATGGGCAGAGCGATGGCTGGAATATTACTGCTGCCTGGTATGTGCAGCAATCTGAGGATGTATACACCTTCGAGGCCAGCGGAAGCGGTGGTGCCTGGGTGCCGACAGGCGGCAATTGGAGCAACTACGCCTATGAGGCCTCCGCGCAGCTAGATACAGGTAGTTTATTGCTGAGCTTCAATCTAACTAAAACTGGCCGATATCTCCTGAGACTGGACGAAGCAGGTCTCTACTTGGTGAAGGAATACCCCGCCAAGAACTATTCCGTTCTGGCGCAGACTGGCCCGGTCTCATTGGGCGAGTGGCACAATCTTAATATCAGGGCCTATGACGGCCACATCCAGGTGTATGTCGACCAGGACTTGTGGGTGGATTACAATGATACCGCCCCCTTGTCTAAGGGTACCATTGCAGTGACTGCTCAGGAAGGATCGCAGGTGGCCGTGGATGATGTGCTGGTCACCAAAACCGGGCCTCTGCCAGAGGGGGTTGTGCAGGCACCGCCACCAATGGAGAACCAACCTGAATTGGATATGGGCAGCGATGATGATGGCAGCTTATCTCTTGATGAAGTCGATCTGACCGATGATGCTGCAGGGGAAGATCAACAGGCTGGCGGGCCTGATCTGGTCGTGCTCGAAGCGACATTCGATCCCGATCCCGTGATCAGCGGGCAGCCCTTTACTGCCAATTACGTCATCCAGAATCAGGGTGACGTGGATGCTGGCGCTTTCACTTTGTTGTGGAAATTCCATGATGCCACAGGTATTGGTGTTTGCTCCTGGGATTATGACAGCCTGGGCGCTGGAGAAACCGTTTGGGGAGCTTGCACGAAAACCACCAATGCCCAGCCGGGGCAATCCCCAACCACTCTTACGGTAGATTTTGAAGGCGAAATACCTGAAAGCAACGAGGGCAATAATGAACTTTCGCCCACGTTATATGTCATCAACGCCGCACAGGATGACGGCGGTGGGGCTAACACTGGTCAACCTGATCTGGTCGTGCTCGAAGCGACATTCGATCCCGATCCCGTAATCAGCGGGCAGCCCTTTACGGCCAATTACGTTATCCAAAATCAGGGTGACGTGGATGCTGGCGCTTTCACTTTGTTGTGGAAATTCCATGATGCCACAGGTGTTGGTGTTTGCTCCTGGGATTATGACAGCCTGGGCGCTGGAGAAACCGTTTGGGGAGCTTGCACGAAAACCACCAATGCCCAGCCGGGGCAATCTCCTGCCACGCTAACGGTTGATGTAGAAGACGAAATTTCCGAAAGTAATGAGGGAAATAATGAGCAAACCCCCACGCTTATCGTTGCGGCAGCGGAAGGCGGCGGCAACGGTGGTGAAGGTGCTGATTTGCCGGACCTGTCAATTGTCGCAAGTCGGCATCAGATGGAGCCAAACCCTGTGCCTACTAATGGCATAGGCTTTACTGTGACTTACCACGTTGTTAATGCTGGCGATGTTGTCGCTGAGGCATCCACAGCTCATTGGGTAATGGCGGGCTCTGGTTGGAGCTTCGATTGCGATGTACCATCGTTAGCCCCTAATACGAGCAAACAATGTGAAATCGTTATTGTGGGTGTGCCATCCCAGCCGGGGAACTACGGAACATGGGTGATCGTTGATTACGAGGGCATCATAGCCGAAAGCGACGAGGGAAACAACGAGGGAGAACACGTGGTCCTTGAGGTGTATGAGCCGTAACCCACTGCTAACTATTCACGGGGAATATCATTCTGAAGAGGGAGAAACAGAGTGGAGTATCTTCCAGGTTGCGGGAAATAAATCTTTTTCGCTTCCTCACCCAAGGGGGTTTTTTGGTTTAAAGTAGCTATTTAACTTCCATTGTTGGCATATTCTACAAACTCGTCTTCATTTGTTGGGTTACCCACAACAAGCGCGAGATACGCTTGTGACAAATCAATCAGAAAGGAGATTTGTCATGGGCAGAAAAGCCAACAAAACCCGCATCAGGGCAGCCGAGCAAGCTATCCACACCAATCCCGGCCACAGAGCTGGGCATTATGCTCGGCAGTTGGGTTGTCATCGAGAAACGTTTAATCGCGTTTTAGTGCAGCTAAATGATCGGGGAGTACTTCTATCGGAAGATAATCAAGGATGTTTGTGGCCTTTTAGCAACAAGAAACGATAAATTCCCCAACAAGAGTCACATTATTGTGCACCCCTGTATAGTACAATAGACAATGTACAACATAGTTGCAAGTTGAGAGGAAGGGTATGGGTAAACGACTTGAGAAAAAGATCGAAAATCTTGATAATCTAGTACTGCTTTTGTTGGATCATCCCAAAGGGTTACGCAAAGCAGAGATTGCCCGCAAATTGGGAGTGCATCGTTCAACTGTAGCTACCTATATTGATGATTTGGGCAGCATGGGCGTTCCGATTTTCGAATCGTCGCCCAACTACTTTTCCATCAATCGCGATGATTACCAGATCGATGTTTCCTTGACCATGCACGAAAGTTTGGCCCTGCATCTGGCTACTCGATTGCTGACCACGCGCACGGATAAGCATAACCCGCACGCAGCCAGCGCGCTGCGTAAACTTGGTTACGCTATCGAAAAGCTGGCCCCACTGATCAGCGGTCATTTGTTGAAGTCGGCTGATATTATTGATGGCGAGTATCGCCGCCGTGACCCAATTTTCTTGCAGGCGCTGGAAACCTTGACTCGGGCCTGGTCGCTGGGGCAAAAAGTCCATCTCACTCACGAAATGTCGAATGGGCGCGTTTTCGATTATGATTTCGCTCCCTATTTCATCGAGCCTTACGCCGTGGGACGCACTGCTCACGTGATCGGACTGCGCCAACCGCCGGGAGCAATTCGCACCTTCAAAATCGAGCGCATCCGCACAATTGAATTGCTTGAAGCCGAATACGCCATCCCGAAGCAATTTGATCCCTGGGAGCAGTTGAAAGACGCCTGGGGTATCTGGTTCACCGACGACGATGCGGTCACGGTGGAACTGAAGTTCAGCCGCAAGGTGGCCAAACGCGTCTGCGAGACGCAGTGGCACCACACGGAGGAGACCAAAGAACTGGAAGATGGTTCTTTGTTGTGGAGAGCGCAAGTCGCCGAGCCGCAGGAGATGCTGCCGTGGATTCGCGGCTGGGGGGCGGATTGTGAGGTGGTGGGGCCGGAGGAGTTGAGGGAAAAGTTGATGGGGGATACAAAGGCAATGGCAGAGGAATATGGATGGTTCGCGTCTTCGCAACCATCTGAAAAATCTTCAACATTGGATGACTTTTACGGAGAATAAATATGCCGCTTTATCCTTACCAAAAACGCGTGAAAGAATTGTTGCACAGTGGAAAATCTGTGATTTTACAAGCTCCAACAGGAGCCGGAAAAACTCGGGCGGCATTAGACTCATTTATTGAAGCTTTTTTTGACCACCCACCCAGCTTTTTCCCACGTAAATGTATTTATTCAGTTCCCATGAAAGTTCTAGCAAATCAGTTCTTTGCAGAATACGATAATTTGACAGCAAAATACAAGCGTAAATATCGACGCAAAATGAACATCGGTATTCAAACAGGAGATAGACCAAGAGATCCAAAGGCGGAAAGCAATTTAATTTTCACGACTATAGACCAAACATTGAGTAATTATCTAAGCACCCCATATGGTGTTGGTAAACGTTCTGCCAATATCAATGCTGGGGCTGTGTTATCAAGTTATTTGGTTTTTGACGAATTGCATCTCTATGACCCCGATAGCACCTTGCCAACTACTT
>JAYELX010000008.1:0-6364 GCA_034717875.1 Chloroflexota bacterium
AGTTAAATATTTTGTTTTTGGATTTTCTTTTTGGTTAAGAAGACAAATAGCATCCTCAAATTCAAGTTCTTTTCCGTGAAGCTTTCTATAATCAAAAGAATAATCATCAATAGCCACTCTTCTTCTAAATATCATAATCATTGTCTGGATTCCGGCTTCAAAAACTTTTAAATTCCCAAAATCTATAAGATTTATTATTTGGGCATCTCTGATAACTTTGTTTCGCATTTTTGAGGCCCCATAACTTGTAACCCAATTATTTTGCGCAATCAGAGTAACTATTCCTTTCTTTTTTCTTACAATATCCAATCCAACACACGCAAATAAATACCAAATATCCATTTTACCTTTGTAATATGGCGAATTTCTGAGACCATCAAAAGCAGTTCTGTTAACATATTCTTTTATGTATGGCGGATTTCCAATTACTATATCAAAGCCGCCCTTCTCCCTAAAAACTTCGGAAAAATTGATTTTGAAATCAACGGTAACTTGATAACCAAGAGATTTTTTTGTATTCTTGTAAATCTCAGCTAATTCTTGATCAATTTGTGTGCGCAATATTTGTCTTTTTATCGGGTCAATTTCATCAAAGAAGTCATCCTTTAATGCTTCCAACTTTTCAAGCCCTCTGCGCTGATATGGGTAACCAAGTAGCGAATTTCCCGCCACAATTTTATAATCCAAATTAGGCAAAGGCTTAATGTTTTTATAATCTTCCTCATCCACCACCAAAGAAAGCCAGAGACGCAGTTTGGCAATATCCACCGCGGCGAGGTCTATGTCCACTCCGTAGAGGCTGTATTGAATGGCGTGGCGTTTGAGGTTGTAAGTGGTACGCTCACCCGCCCTCACCCCCAGCCCCTTGCTCTGCACGCCTTGGCGTCCCAAGGGGAGAGGGGAGTTTAAGTAAGTGGTCAGCGCTTCGCGGGCGCGCACGATCTCGTGCATCATACCCACGGGAAAAGCTCCCGAGCCGATGGCGGGGTCGCAGATTTTGACGTCCGCCAGGGCTTCATCCAGCTCGCGGGCGTGGGCACGCACACTGGCGGGAATGACTGCCTCGTAGCTGCTGGCTCCGGCCTCGCGGGCGGCTTCGTGTTGCAGGGCTAGCTCCCCCTTGCGGATCAGGGTTTCAATATCCCCCCTCGGCACAATGGAATCATATTTCGTCACCGCCATCGTTTCTTGGGTCGGTTTGGCCACGGCAAACATATCATCCTGAACAGGCGGTTTTTGTGCCAGCGGGTCGGGGCGCAGGTTGAGGGCTGTATCCAGGTAATTTATCAGGCTCTCCTGGCACATATAATGGACTATCTCACGGGGGGTGTAAAACGCGCCTTTCGATTTGCGATCCCGCACTTCAAGCAGGTTCTCGAAGACTTTGCCCAACATCTCCGGGTCTACGGCGACTTCTTTTTCGAGGGGTTCGTCTTCGCGCACGGTGAAATTATAGAGGTCAAAGGTGGCGAATATATTTTCGAAGACGGCGTTGTCAATCAGGATTTCGGTGCCTTGCCAATCGTAGCCGCCGGTGGGTTCGAAAAGACCTCCGTTCAGAAAGGGGATTTTGCAATTCAGGCGCGGGTAAACGTGGTCGGGACGCTCCACGGCCAAGGCCTCGTAAAAGAGCGGCTCCAGGATTTCGTCAAAGAAATTCTCGTATTTTTGATTGGCAAATAAAGCGGGGAGAAAATCTTTCGGCCCGCTGCCCCACGGTTGGCCCCGCTCCACTCCCAGCCAGCCTTTTTTCTGGATGAAGTAGAGGAAGACTATCTGCCCCAAGAGTTTCTTGGCAAAGTTGGCACTCCCCAGCCCCTTGCGGATGAATTCCTGCCCCACGTGGGAATCCCTCACCCGGACGCGCTCCAGCTCCTCCTGCAATTCCAGAAAACGCTCCTTATAATCCTTGAAGAATCTCTTGGTAACTGTTTCGATATCAAAAGCTTTTTCAAGAGCTTCTAGCGTGGGATTATCACGGTCATTTTCTAAGATGGAGACAAGTTGCTGCTGGGCGGTGTGGTTAGGCTCGTTCTCCCCCACCAGGAAGGAAAAACGCCGCGCGGGGGTGAGCTTTTCCTCCGGTTTGACCTTTCCGGTTTCTTCATCCACCGCCAGTTGATATTCCATGCGCACCAGCGAAAAACGCCAATCCTCCAAATCGGGAGAGGCATAAGCGACCAGGGCGGCATCTTTCGCGTCTCGCATTTTGAGATGGCGGGCAATAAAATTACGCTGCATGGTGCGGGCATAATGGAGAGAAGTTTCTTTTTTGAGATAAACTATCAGGACATCAGTAGTGTGACCATCTGGGTCAGTGTAGGTTCCCAGGCGTTTGAACTGGCTCACAAAAGAGCGGAAACTTTTGGGGATGTAATTCCCCCGGTGGATAAAAGTTTTCGAGGCATCCATTTCGTTCAGCAATTCCCCCACGAAATGTAAATAACGCTCCTCATCGAAAGGCTGTTCAAGGGTGGTGCAAATCAATTGTACAGCATGGTCTTTGTTCATGGTGTTTCTATCCTGTTTTATTCATCGCGCGTCAAATAAAGCGACAAAATCACTTCGAGCGGGGCGTTCTGCTCAACTTCGTCCTGGTGTCCAGATAAGAGGTTTTTAGGGAAATTGGCTTTGAGAATTCCTAAAGCTTTGAGAGGGTCAGTTTCCTCTTCTAATTTTTTGCGTAATTCTCGGCTGGTGCCTTTGGGAACAATACCTTTCTCAAAAGTATTCTGCACTTCTAGCAAATAGGTATCCTCATCGTCCGTGAACTTCCTGGCTTGGCGAATGGCTTTGAGATAACGGATGATGTAATTAACATTGGATCGATTTCCCCCACCCCTAGTTTCTTCATCTTCGAAGGTTGTGGCTTCGGCAAAGGTCTCTTTATTATCTTTTAGCAAATCATAGTATTTTTGGGGGATCGACAAACGGGGTGTGTCAGGCTCGCAGCGCAGCCAATCTACGGCTTGCATAAAAGTGAGTTCTACAGGGTCTTCATTCTCAGCAGCCAAATAGAATTTTTTCAACCTATCCCGACGGAAGAAACTGACCAAGGATTCAGTGGAGATTTCAGAAGTCTCAGCCCTCTCCATGGTGTTTCTGGGTCGGTTCGCAAAGACTTCGGAAATCTTACGCCCAGAACGCGCCTTTTTAGGTAATTTCTTAACTTTCGCGAACAAGTCCTCATCATTATCGCGCACGTCCCGGATAACTTGTAAATACTTCAATTCAGATTCATCTTCTTCTTCACCCGTGTAACTTTCCTTGCGGGCCAGGGCACTGTATAAATGGTCGCCGAAAAGCTCATGTTGGGAGACATCTTCCTCTTCGGTCAGATATTTGGCGTCTTCCCCCAACGTGTCGTGGAAAGCCTGAATTTTAGCCTTGATGTTATTCTCCAAGCCCAAGTGCTCGTCCGATTGGCTGGTGGGGAAAAAGTTGAAAATATAAATCTCCTGGAATTCTGTCCCCACGCGATTAACACGTCCCACACGTTGTAGAACACGCGTCGGGTTCCAGGGAAGATCATAATTCACCACGATATTGGCGCGGTGCAAGTTGATGCCCTCTGCCAATACGTCAGTCGAGACTAAAATTTTCAGGTTAGTTTTCTTGCCCCCAAAGGCGGGATCATAACCCGCGCGAACCAATCGCCTAGCCCTGGCTTTTCCAATCGAATCCCCAGCGTACATTCCCCTCTGACTGGAATAAAACAGTACTTTTTTGGGGAAGTGTTTTTCTAAATTTTCACAGAGATATTGCCCTGTCTCGCTCGATTCAGTGAAGACAATCAGCTTTTTGCCTTTTAGCAAAGGTTTATTTTTCAATTCATGTACAAATTGATCTAGCTTGGGGTCATCATCAATATCTATCCAAAGAGATTGTATTTCTCGCAGTAACTCTAAATCAGCTTGAAGATTCTTGCGGAGTGAGGGGGCAAAAGCATCGGAGGCGTATTGACGCAGCCTATCTTCATCCATTAGACGCGCAATCTCTTCGTCGTCATCACGTTCTAGCAAATCGTAGATATTTATATCTTTGCCGATCCAGACACTTCCATCATCGAACATCTGAATAAAGCATTCATAGGATTCGATAAAGCGCCGCAAGGTGTTCTTGAAAGCGAAAAAACTACTTTCTAAGCGTTTGACCAATAGCCCTTTCATGAATCCCCCTACGTTGCGCTGCTGTTGGGCCTCGAAAGCGGTCAATTTTTTCCGCAAATACAAAAGCGGTGTATAGCGAGCATAGCGGAACTTGCGCAATTTTTGAATAGTCGCGTTGAAAACCAGCTCAATCTCACTATTGAATTGATAGATAACGCGCTGGGGATCAGCTACTTCAGGGAATGACAACCCCCGCTCTTTTATGTCTTGAGCATAATAATGCATGATCTCATTCCGGGTGCGGCGAACCATGACATCTTTCAATACTTTTTCGCGCACTTCACCCGCGATCTCTTTGACTACATCGATATACTCTTGGCTGCCTTTGCCAAACTCATTGACTATTTTATTTGTTCTAGTGCGACGTTTGCGGAAAAAGGCTTCTAAATTACGCACGCCTGGAATAGTGCTCTTTCGAGGAACTTGAAAAAGTTTGAGCTGGGAGAAAATGTCTTGCACCGTGTTGTTAAGCGGTGTTGCTGAAACCAGGATTATCTTTTTACCCCAACAAATTTCATGCAATTTGGCATAACCTTGGGTGCCCTCGTTTCGGAAACGATGGGCTTCGTCAACAAAAACATAGTCAAATCGATCATGTCTCATTTCTAAAATGGCGTCTAATTTCCCCATTGATTCAAATATAGTTCCCCCAATCCCAAATTCGTAGAAAGTCTGCCGCCAATAATCTTTAAGCACCGGCGGACAAATTACCAATTTACGGCCTGGTAACTGCTGTGCTAGCAAGGCTGAGACAAAGGTCTTTCCTAAACCCACCACATCTGCCAAAAACACTCCATTATAGGCTTCTAAAATTTTCCTAGCCGATGCCATGGCTTGTTTCTGATAAGCCAAATCCATGAAACCTTCGGGGAGGTAAACGTCCGTCGCTTGGTCGATATTGATGTCTTCTTTGAAGTATTCGTATAAAAATTTCAGATAAAGTTCATAAGGCGTAATCTGATCATTGAGCCACGTGCGCCGGTGGATTGTGTCCACGTAGGTTTCAGATATGTCAACTGCTTCTTCCCAAAGAGCGTTGAATTTTCCCAACGCGAATTTCACATCTACGCTGTTCTTTAGTTCAACATTGAATTCATAATTTCCTTGGAGGCCAGAATAGCTAAAATTGCTCGATCCGGTAATCACGCGCCCAAAGTCACGATCATCTTCAGGAAAACGGCTGATATAAACTTTGGCGTGAATGCTTTGGCTTGGGTGGGCTTTTATTTCCAATTTACCAGAGTTTAGAAATTCGATAAACTTACGTACCCCCAATTCAGTCTCATAAGTATCGGGAGAGTATTCCATCTCCGCAGCGACATTCCCCGAAACGACGGCTTTTGTGCGCTTGCTGGACTGAAAATCCATTCGCGTTTGCGCCCGATGCTCTTCTATGATCTCAAATGCCTGAGAGCCAATATTCAGCCCAACCAGAATTCGTATTTTTTCAATATCATCAAAAGATTCATAGAGAAGATGAAATCCGCTGGTTCGGAAATACCCCACTAGAACATCGAAAAATTGTGCATCACTAAGGGTGGCTTTGAAGCGGCTTAATAATGTGGCGTTTGGCTCATTTGTAAAAAATGTCAGATCATTTGTCATCGTAGCATCTCATACTTACACAATAAATCTCTTGGCTGGTACCGCGTCCCATTAATTAGTTTAGATTACGTGTTGATTAGTATATCATAACCATGACGCAAACCGCATGCTATTTGGGTATCCAGTGCCATCAAACACTCTCCCCCGGCATTGTTACATATTCAGCGCCAACCAGCGAGAGGTGTTCAATACATCAGCTAAATCTAAGACAAAGTGTGCTTTCTAAGAAACGGGTTAGGGTATAATTACGTTCATCAACACCGAAAAAGTATTCTTGGAGACATTATGGCTTTCGAAAATAGCCCTAAACTAGATGGAACGGCCAAGTTATCAAGTAGCAGTCTGGCTCGGTGGATATACAACCGGCGACGGGTGATTTGGATTGCTGTTGGAATTATGTTTGCCTTGTTGATCGCGTTATTGCTGCTACGCTCATTGGCCTCGCGCCCTCCTGATTTACCTATCGGTGGGCTGGATGGATGCCTAATATCTGAAGATGGTAACCCTGTAACAGCTAATATTCAGATTGCCAATTCATCAATGACAACCTACGAAGATGGTTGCTTCTTCTTCACATCTTTGCCGCCGGG
>JAYELX010000009.1:0-6268 GCA_034717875.1 Chloroflexota bacterium
TTTGCATGGTCGAGCCAAAATCAACCGCGAATGGCGCGAATTCACGCGAAAAAGATCAAAAATCAGTGTAATCCGTGGTGAAAAATTCACGTCTCGGCACACCCACCATGCAAAGTCCCAGAGACCCTGAGTTTTAACCGGTGCAGTTAACTCTCGGAGATGAGCGCTAGGGGTTGTTGTGGTGGTTGGGGACACGGATTTTTAGCAGTTTGTTATCCGTGTTTTACTTTGCTAACTGGTCGGTGGATTTCTCCGGTTGTAAGCGTTCAAGGGGTAAAGAGAAGGACCCAAAAGACCTCCGAGGTTTGCGAGTTGGTCCCCTTTTGAGAGGTTCTGGTGATACACAGCTACTTCCCGTGTCAAATTATCGTCAAGACCTCGGAGGTCTGATACTTACCTCCGGTTGGCTAGCACCCCCGGTGGGACTCGAACCCACAACCTACGGATTAGAAGTCCGACGCGCTATCCAATTGCGCTACGGGGGCTCAAAAGCGCGATATGGAAATAGTGCGAATTGGCGCTACTAGAAATCGCGGCTACTGAGACGATAAACGCCCTAACAGCAACGGAACACCGGGCGCAGCCCCTTACGCGCTTGCCGCCCGGAGAGTACACGCAGAATGTGCTCCGGCGGGGAGGAGACGAGGGGAGACAATTGGGACGGGGTCAGCGGTTGGTTATCGTTACTCAGGAACACCCGAAAGATCGCTTTGATTAACGTCGCTGCCTGGGCCACGTAGCCTGCCTGCTGGCTGCAATGTGTTCTGATAACGTACTGCAATCCCTCAACTTGCTTGACTTCTCCCGTCACCCAATCAACCCAGTCAATCACTTCCATCAACGGTCGCCCGCTGTACGCTGCACGATGCTCTGGACAAAGATGGGACAACAACTCGATATTGTAATCTAAGCCGTGTTTTTCCCACCAGCCGTGATCAATGTGGAAAGGGGTGTCCAACGTTGGCTTGATGAAACGTGTCAGTGCTG
This sequence comes from Chloroflexota bacterium, assembly GCA_034717875.1. Classification (GTDB taxonomy): domain Bacteria; phylum Chloroflexota; class Anaerolineae; order Anaerolineales; family UBA11858; genus JAYELX01. Next base: position 988 of record JAYELX010000009.1, read on the forward strand.
GATCGGGTGGAAGTATTGCCATGATCAGTCCTTTCCTCGATATGACCAGTAGTTATCACCCAGCGAAACGTACTGCTGACCGGCTGCCAGGATCGCCTGCAGCGGGGCCAGGGGAACGCGCCGCAACAGGTTCAAGACATTGTAAAGGGTGACGACGTGTACAGCCCGTTGTAGACTCAACACCGCCAACTCCCGGAATATCTGGTCTACGAGAGTCTCCAGCGGCACACGCTTCATTTGCTCGGCCAAGGCGTCTACCGCTGCGGGATCGGACACCCCTATCGCTGCCAGCTCATCAAATTCACAGAAGACGGCGTAACGGGTGACTTCTAAAGATAGCGCGCCGTCTGCCACGGAGACCGTGCGCAGCCAATCCCCGCGCCTGGAACGGAAAGGCCGGGCGCTCACCACGATCGTGCCGGAGTTTTCGCCACGCACCAGGTCAATGTAGGTACCGGTCTCAACCTTGTACTTTTGATACCATTCCTCCAGGCCGTAGACGTAACGTCCGCTGCGCGCGACCCAGCCGGGGAATTCCTCGCCATTCTCGCCATCCACAAAAGTGAAGCGCACATGATCCGTCTGGCGCGCTGTGGGGAAGACGCGCCCCAGTTTGGCGGTCAACGGCAGCGTGCCACTGCGCCAGTGAGGATAAGAGAGCGTCACCGTGACGGTTTCCTGGAGATCCAGCTCACCCTCAAAGGGAAGTTCTGACCATTCATCGTCTAATTTGGCTTCTAAAGAGAGCATCATCTCATTCAGCAAACTGCGATTGTATGGCAGCGGGAGGCGCCGCAGATGCGCAGGAATTTCCAGAACCTGTTGGGGTTCCATGCGCCGTAGGTACCAGAGTGCTTGGCCCAGGGGGCCTACCTCGTCGAAGCGCGGGTCTCGCAGTAACGCATACTCCAACGAGAAAAGCTGCAAATCCTCCGGGATCTCAGCCGGTAGCTCCAGTTCAGATAGGAAATTCTTGGTGGGCAGCGGCCCTCCTCCTATCATGTCCAGCATCGCCTCGGCGATATTGAGCTGTACCTGAGATACATCCATCAGCAGATCTTTGATGAACCACTGCTCGGCCACGGTCACGAATTGCGGATCATTATCCAGGACCTGGTATAACATCTCCTGCCCCCGTCCGCCGTGGAGCCGGTAGAGTTCTTCGGAATCCATCTCCTCTGCCGGTAAATAGGTGGCCGCATCAAGAGGATGGTCTCCCGGTAAATCTGCAGCGAACTCCCGCTCGTCGCCGTTCGCCATTCGTAGCTGCATGACGGTGAAAGGTTCATATTGCGGATTGTGGCCGGGGCGCACGGAGATGACCTCACCTAGCAGGTTGCCTAAATTTGGGAAGATAACCCGTTCCCCACTCTCGTAGGACTCCCCTGGTCGGTAGATCCGTCCCTGCGCGAGCGACTCTTCCGCTAAATCCACCAATTGCTGGTGACGGTGCAGAATCAACTCATGGCTCAGCTCCCCCAGCGTCTTAGGACGCTCATCTTCTACCAGGAGGTTGGTGAGGTATTCCAAGTCTGTTGGCAAAATGGTAAACTGTTCCCAATACTGATCGCTTTTCACGGTATGCTCCACACTTCTCTTCCCCTACACATGGATGATATCTTAAGACAGTGTTTCACATTATACCAGGAAGAAAGGGTTTGACAAATATGGAAAAATGAACAAACTATAGCTAGAGCAAAGGAGCTACTCGGACCGGTTATTGTAGACCTCCGAGGTCTACAAGCCCACCGCTCAGTGGCGGATTTCCGGACTTGGTAAGTACTTTGACAGGCAAAACTTGTACCAAGACCTTGGAGGTCTATTACGCTTGAGTAGTAACGAACATAGGAGGTATGCAATGAGTATCCAAACCAACGAAACTACTACTGGGTTGATCACAATTCACGTGGCGGAAGGGCTGCTGCGGGCGATGGTGCTGCGCGGAGCATTGGAGAGCGCCGGCATTCCGGTGATGCTCAGCTACGAGTCGGCCGGCCCCACCATCGGGATCACGGTAGGCAGGATTGGGGAGGTGCGCGTGATGGTACCCACTGAATGGGTTGCCGAAGCTCGTGAATTGCTCGCTGCAGAGCCACGCACGGGCGAGATTTTCTCCGTGCCTCCCGATGTCGTAGCAAAGACATAATGAATCAAACACGTCACAGCAAAATGACGCGCTCCCCAGGCTGCCGGGTGGAAATATGGGGGTGCGAGAGGCTGGGAGTGTGAGGAAAAAGGTGACGATGAAACTGCAATTTATGTTGAACGGTGGGCCAGTGACGCTGGATGACGTGCCGCCGGACCTGCTGCTGGTGGACTTGCTGCGCGATGTGCTGGGGCTGACGGGCACCAAACGAGGTTGCGACACGGGAACCTGTGGCGCTTGCTCCGTCTTGTTGGACGGCCAACTGACCAAGTCCTGCCGCACACCGGTGGCGAAGGTCGCCGGGCGTGACGTGGTGACCATTGAGGGGCTGCACGCCCCAGATGGCGGCCTCAATGACCTGCAGCGCGCTTTCCTCGCACACGGCGCGGTCCAGTGCGGCTTCTGCACACCGGGGATGGTGCTGGCGGGCGAGGCCCTGCTGCGCAAGAATCCCCATCCCACCCGCGCGGAGATCCGGCGGGGCATTGCCGGCAATCTTTGTCGTTGCACCGGCTACCAGCAGATCGTGGACGCCATCGAGGCCACGGCGCAGGCGCGGGCGAGAGAAGAATGAGGAATAGGGTGGGGGGATGAGGCTATGAACGCACTGAACTACGTAGGCAACCTCAAAATTCAGAATGTGGACGGCCCGGACAAAGTCACGGGACGGGCGAAATACGTCGTGGATATGACAGTGCCGGGGATGCTCCACGCCAAAGTGCTGCGCAGCCCAGTGCCGCACGCCCGTATCGTTTGGTTAGATGCCCTGCCGGCCTTGAGGGTTCCTGGCGTAGCGGCGGTCATCACCAGTGAGGATTTCGTCGCTAACGGGAACTTCGGGTGGCCGGTGCGCGATGCCTACGTTCTGGCCTACGAGAAAGTCCGCTATGTGGGAGATGCCATCGCCGTCGTCGCTGCCGAGACGTTGGAAGCTGCGCAGGCCGGCGTCGCAGCACTGGAATTGGAGCTGGAGGAGCTGCCCGTGGTCAGCGACATGACCCACGCGCTGGACGTTGGCGTCCCCTTGATCCCCCAGACCTCCCCCACCGGCGAGGGGAACCTCTGCGCCACGTATCTGCTGCGCAACGGCGCTCCCGACTCCATCCTGGCGGAATGTCCGGTCATTCTGGACGAGACGTACACGCTACAGCACCAGGAGCACGCTTATCTGGAGCCGGAGGGCGCGCTGGCGATCCCGGAACCTGATGGCGGCGTGATCATTTTTTCCAATACTCAGAGTCCTTTCGTCAATCGGGATACGGTGGCGGCGGTGTTGGGATTGCCGGAGGATAAGGTCCGCAGCATCCAGCCGCCGGTCGGGGGGGCGTTCGGCGGAAAGGATGACGTGCTGTACCAGACCGCGGCCCAGGTCGCCAAACTAGCGCTGCTGACAGAGCGACCGGTGAAGCTGGTCTTCACCCGCGCCGAATCCGTGACGGCGTCGTACAAGCGTCAAGCCATGGGGATACACTTGAGATTGGGCGCGGACGCTGAGGGTAATTTGCAAGCGGCCAAAGTCACGCTGGTGGCCGACAGCGGCGCGTATGCTTCAATGACGCCGCTGGCTGCCTGGCGGGCGACGATGCATGCGGCGGGCGCGTATCGTTACCGGGCCGTCCATGTGGACACACAGGTGGTTTACACGAACAACGGGTACTCCGGGGCTTTTCGGGGATTTGGCAATACTCAGGCGGCGGCAGCTATCGAGATGACGATAGATGGGTTGGCTTACCGGCTGGGCCGCGACCCCCTGGAGTTCCGCTTACAGAATTGCCTGCGCCAGGGCGACCGCACGATGACCGGGGATCGCATTGAGCACGAGGTGGGATTGGCGGACTGTCTGACGTGGGTGCGCCAAAAATCCGGCTGGGAGCGCAAGCGGGCGGCTTACGCGACACAGGCGGAAGATGCGCTGCGCCGGCGCGGTATCGGCGTCGCCTGTTACTTCCACGGCTGCGGCCTGGGCGGCGAGGGCGAGGATTTCGCCGTCAGCACGCTGAAAATCGAGGAAGATAACCATATCACCCTGACCTCGGGCCTGACCGACTACGGGCAGGGTAGCCGGACCGTCTTCACCCTTCTGGCGGCGGAGGTGCTGGGGGTGAGCATGGAGCGCGTTCACATACTGCGCCCCGACACGCATACCGCCGTGGATTCCGGCCCCACGGTGGCCTCGCGCGCTTCTATCGTGGGCGGAAACGCGACCCGCGTCGCCGCGCAGAAGCTCGCCCGGCTGCTATATCTGGCCGCTGCCGCTGCTCTGCACTGCGCTCCTGAGCAGCTGCTCCGTGATGGGGAGAGCTTTATCGGCCCCAGCGAGGAACCACTCACCTTCGAGGCCGTCGTCGCACGCGCGCGGGAGATGGGGTTGCAGCTTTCCGTGGCCGGCCGCTGGCAGATTCCCCCAATCCACTGGGATTTTGAGAGGGGCGCGGGCCGGCCGTATTTCTGCTACGTTTTCGGCGCACAGGTAGCCGAGGTGGAGGTCAACCGGCGCACCGGCAAGACGCAGGTGCTGGGCATTTGGGCCGCCCACGACGCCGGGACGATCCTCTATCCGCAAGGCGCGCTGGGCCAGCTGTACGGCGGCATCACCCAGGGATTAGGCTATGCTTTGCTGGAGGATTTTCGCTACGAGAACGGCATTCCGCAGGCCCACAGCTTCCGCACCTACCACATCCCGCGAGCCACGGATGTGCCGGAGATTGAGGCGACGTACATTGAGACGTCGCTGCGCGCAGGGCCTTATGGCGCGAAGAACTTAGCCGAGCCGGTGATGATCGGTACCGCGCCCGCCATCGCCAACGCCGTCTTCCAGGCCACGGGCGTGCGGGTGCGGGAATTGCCGATCCGGCCGGAGTGGTTGCGGAAATAGGAGTTGAAAGTTAAGAGTTGAAAGTTGCGCCAGCGGTGGTGTGTTTTCATTCCTGGGGGAGAATGGTTTGTAGTAGGCGCTTCAGCGCCGTCAATCACGGCGAGGCTCTTTGGTATTTTGCATGGTCGAGCCAAAAATCAACCGCGAATGGCGCGAATTCACGCGAAAAAGATCAAAAATCAGTGTAATCTGTGTAATCCGTGGTGAAAAATTCACGTCTCGGCACACCCACCATGCAAAGTCCCAGAGACCCAGAAATT
>JAYELX010000010.1:0-6266 GCA_034717875.1 Chloroflexota bacterium
TGTCAAAATGGTGCGTGAGGCTCTTCAGCCTGATAATGAAGGGATCGCACCTGCGTTTGGTTTCTTGGAAAAATCAGAGATGGAGCAACTGCCGGAATATGTGGCCCGGGCTTTTGAGCATGCAGGTAATGATTCCAGGTTGTCTCTTTCGTTCGCTATGGGCCAACCCTTGAAAGCTAGATCACGCGGTCGCCACACACGTTCTATATACACCTTGAAAACATTGCAGGTTAGTGTTGATCGCTATGCGAAAAGAGCAAAAGATGCTATGCGAGATCCGAACAACTTGCGTTTCCAAGTTGGAGGAATCGGCCGCGATTTATGGCGTGAATTATTCCTTGAACATCCTAAAGTAGAAAGAACCTACATAGAAGCACGCGCTAAGAGCAGATATCTTTCATTGGTTTTTGAAACTCCCAGGGAATTTCTCAGACTTCCATTGGAATTTGTTCGCTCGGAGAATCCCCCAGAATACTTGGTTATTCAACATCCGCTAGCCCGTTTTCTATACAATGCCAACCCGATGCGCAAGGCGATTTCCCCCTCCATGCTGGCACAGACTAAAAGCCTACGTATATTGATCGTTGCATCAAACACGAAGCCATTGATAGACGGTGTGGACACCGAGGTACAGGAACTATCTAAATATTTGAAAAGCCAGACCTTCATTCACGTTGACGTGACGCTCATTCCTACGGAACGTGCCGCATATGAACGTGTAAGAACTGAGTTGCGAAAGCAAGATTATGATATCTTGCATTACGCAGGACATGGTTCGTATAGATCCGATTCTCCTGAAGAAAGTTGTCTTTATTTTTGGGCTAACGAAAATAGAGAGGGTGATATTGTGGAAATGCGAGCTGACGAACTGAAAATTTTGTTCGGCGATTCAAATGCGCGCCTGGTCTATCTAAGTAGTTGTTACGGCACAGCAACTGGCGCAAGAGAGAAATTGCTTGATGATGACTTTCTTGGTCTAGCCGATGTGGTTTCACAAGCTGGTGTGCCCTCAGTGCTGGGTTTCCGCTGGCCAGTTTCTGATGATGGGGCGGTAAAAATGTCCTTAGCATTTTATCGTTCTTTGCTAAAGCAAGGGAGTCCGGAAATTGCTTTGTGGAGAGCAAGACGCGAATTAGCTGCTTGGAACAGAAACGATACTACTTGGTTATCGCCAATACTTATACACCAAATCTAACGCAATAAACGTACCAATTCCAACCCCATAAAACCTGCCCCCCAAGGACTCACCAATGGAATCCCTGCTCACCATAGCAGCATTCGTCATCATAGTCGCTATTATCGTCGCCTATTTCGGTTACTTCCTGGACCGGGGTTTCGGGGCGATCTTATTGTCATCGACAACGGTGATAACATCTGTCCTTTGCGTTATTGTTGGTTTAGCTTGGGGATGGGCTGCCGCGCTGGGAGTTGTGATATTGATCGGCTGGGTAGTACCATGGATAGGAGGGAAAAAAATCTTCTCACCAAAGGGGGGCAAGTTTATTAGATTTTTGTGGTTTTGGTATGCGGCCCTGGGCGCATTGGTTTTTATCAACGGCACTTGGATTGGTCTGGTTGCCATAGCCCTGCCCCCCCTCATCATATTATGGGGCGGGCTTTTTTTATTCTCTCGCTCCATTCTGCCCTTGCAAAGTGATGACCAGTACCCACAAGCCTTTCGCAGCCTCCTGACTTTTGCGCTGGGCACAAACTTCCCATATTACCTTATCCGCGATTGGAAGAAGGAAGAAGAAGGCCCAAAAAAGATGGTGGAGGGCAACACTTTTGGTAAATTCTTTGCCGGGCCGGGCATCATCATCACCAGTTGTGATCATCTGGTGGTCACAACCACGCGCGTCAAGAAAAACACGGTAAAATCGCCAGGATTAACCTTCACAGGCAAATATGAAAGCATCCAGGCTGTTGTTGATCTGCGCCCCCAATTGCGGGCATTTACCATAAAAGCAGAGACTCAAGACGGTGTCCCTATAAAAATACTCTCTTTTTGGCCTTGCCAAATCGACACAGGAGGGCACCAGCCTGGTTTGGGAAAATCATATCCCTTTGACAAAAATTCGGTCTTTCAGGCAGTCTATCGGCAACCACAGGGGCACGTGTGGGATCGAGACAAAACGGGAAGAGCGCACGAAGAACTGAAGAAAATTGACTGGGACGACCTTCTCCCCAAAACCATTGCTGCCCCCATTCTCAAAGACATAATTCTGGAACATACGTGTGATCAGCTATGCGACCCAGGAGATCCTCGCCAAGAAATTAAGCAAGAGATCAAGCAAAAGCTTATAGACGCTCTGAAACCATTGGGTATTCAGGTTGTAGGGGGCGGAATCAGCAATATATTCCCATCAGAGGAAGTTGTCCAACAACGCATCGATAATTGGAAAGCCCGCTGGCAAAAAGAGATTGCTGCTGAACTTGGAAAGCTAAAAGCAGAAAAAGCAAAATATGCGCCGGAAACAGTGCGCGCCCAGGTTCAACTCAATTTTCTCAAGCGAATTGCTAAAAAAATCCATAAAACCCTGGATGACGAAGCCCTATATAATCAAATGCTTGCATTAAGTGTCACAGAATCTATCCAAGAAATGATGGCGCGAAGTCCCGCCCCAGAAAATTTGTCTGAAGATGCATTAGAGATATTCACGTTACAACGCCGTCGCTTGGGCGGATAAAACTCTCCCTTACGCCTTTTCATAGGCTAACCTTATGTTCAACCCCAAAAGAATCCTGGCTTTCTATTCCAAAATCATATTGATAACCTTACCTTTGCTGGCCATGCTGATCTTGCTCAGTATGCTTGCAGTGTGGTATGCTAACGCGCCCGCCTTCCTATCAGATCGGATGTTTTGGCTTCTGGTCATATTCAACATTATTCCAGGTTTGATAGCTGTGTGGATTGCCTGTAACCTGCCGGCTCGATTTATGCGCTCTTTGTATGGGCTCAATGACACAATGGAAGGCTTCCGCTTTCTGGTGCGCTGCTGGTTTGATCGTCCTGCATTTAGGCCTTTAGTGATAGTTGAAGAGGGCACTATAAATAGGGGCAGTGATACAATCAAACAGATTGGCGGCCCAGGCGGGTTACTAGTCTATGATGACAGTGCCGCCATATTAGAACGAGGTGGTCGCATTACCAGGGTGTTGAAGCCGGGCTTTTACGAACTCAGACCATTCGAAAGAGTCTGGGAAACTTTTGATCTGAGACCTCATCGCTGGCCATATTCGGTCGACGCGATGACCCTGGAAGGAATCCCCATTACGTGCAAGGCTGATATTCGTTTTAAGATTAACGATGGTGGACAAGCTCCAACAGAGGCATCCCCTCACCCCGTGTCGACGAAAGCCATCCTCCAAGCTGCTTTTTGCAAGTGGATCCGCGAGCCAGACCGAAGCGAAGAGGATAGATTGATGGAGTGGGATAAGCGAGTAATCATCAGCTACACAGAGGGGACCTTACGTTCCATCTTGGCTCGCTACCCCCTCGATGAATTGATCGAGCCGAGTGGACGGCGGGAAATCCGCGACAAATTGAGTGCAGCTTTAAGCGATTCGGTGCCAAATCTGGGCGCTCAGATCATAAAAGTTGAACTCGGTGACATCACCGTGCAGGATGATGTAACCCAGCAGTGGATAGAAAGATGGCAAGTCGAAAAGCACCGTGAGGCGGAAACACTCATAGCCATAGGAGAAGCTGAAGGAATTCGCATAGCAGCACAAGCTCAATCGGATGTAAAACTTGAAATCTATCAACAAGCAGCATCTATTTTGGAGGATTTAAAAAAGGAGTATGGTTCAGATATTCCTCCCCGTGTAGTAGGGCTTTGTTTTGCAGATATGATCAGAAAGATGTCTAGCAAAATGCCCTACTTGCCAGATGATGTACTCAGGACATTGGGCCTACTCGAAGAGCAATTTAATAAACCTAAATCTGCTTTAATCAACGATGCTGAATCATCTCGAAAATCGGAAACAGATACGGACTCCCTCACCCTTCCCCCCCCCGCCCCTCTGAGTTAGAATCCACCCATGCACTCACAAACGGGCAACGGCGAGCCTCGACCGAGGCGCATCACCCTCACACCAGGAAAAATCATACTCTTGCTGACGGTCAACCTGATCATTTTAATGATCTTGGCCTGGCCGATTCTGCGCGCCCGCATCGAAATGCCGGCCTGGATTCCGTGGTATACCGCCGAGCCGAATGAGAAAAGCTCCCCCGCCCCGAGCGTGACAGTTTCGGCTTCGCCCACCGCAACGCTCCCAGCAGCCACACCATCATCGCCCACCGCAACTGCACCCACATCAACCACGCAAACCGGATTCTTGATCTTGTCAATGCGAGAAGGGCTGGACACACATCTATTTGCCTACTGCCCCTTGACCGCAGCACAAAGCCCGCTGCGCCTCACCCGCCTGACATCCGGCTCCTGGCATGATATTACCCCCGCCCTCAGCCCTGACAATGCCCGCTTAGCCTTTGCCTCCAACCGAAATGGTGCCTGGCATATCTATATCTGGAATATCGAAAGTGGGGAAATAGAGCAACTGACCGACGCCCCCGGCTACAAAGCCTCCCCTACCTGGTCGCCGGATGGTTTGTGGATCGCCTACGAGCAATACACCAACGACAACCTGGAAATTTACATCCAACAAACCAACGCCGACGCCGACCCCATTCAACTCACCCACAACCGGGCTGCCGATTACGCTCCCGCCTGGTCACCCGCGGGGCGAGAGATCGCCTTTGTTTCCACGCGGGGGGGACAAGAGCAAATCTGGCTGGCCGACCTCGATAAAAGCGGAGATGATAGTTTTTCCCCTTTGCCCATCAACGAAGAAACACTTGCCCGCCATCCATCCTGGTCACCCGATGGACGCTACCTGGCCTGGGCCTCCGTAATGGAAAACGGGCTGCACAAAATCCATACCTGGGACAGCACCGAAGCAAGTAAATCTCCCCGCGAGTGCGGCAGCGGAGACAACCCAACCTGGAACCAAAATAATATCCTGTACACCACCGTATCAACCCCCTACCAATCCTACCTGACCGCCTACGCAATCGAAGAAAACAACCCTCTCACACTGCCGTTAATAGCCATGCCCGGCCCGGTGGAGAGCCTGCTATGGGTAGACGCATCCGTTTACAATCTGCTCCCCGATGTGCAGCTCCCCACCCCAACCCCATTATGGAATCCAAACGCATACTTGAATCCCGACGTGCCCGGCAACCGCTGGGGGCTGGTCGATCTTCAGAATGTCGAGGCCCCCTACCCGCAATTGCACGACCGTGTCGATGAATCTTTCGAAGCTATGCGAACAAAATTAGCCCAACAGATTGGCTGGGACGCGCTATCCAATCTCGAAAACGCCTATGTGCCCCTGACGTTGGCCCTATCGCCCCAAATGCAAAAAGACTGGCTATACACCGGGCGAGCGATTACCATCAACCCGCTGCCGATCAACGCCGGGTGGATGGTCGTGATCCGTGAAGATTTTGGGCCAGAAACTTACTGGCGCATCTATTTGCGAGCGCGTTTTCAGGATGGCTCCCAGGGCAGACCGCTTCACACTTTGCCGTGGGATTTCAACGCCCGTTATCAGGCCGAGCTGCGTCCCTACGAACAAGGTGGAGCATTAACCCAGTCAATCCCGCCGGGGTATTGGGTAGATTTTACGCAACTCGCCGCAACCTACACCTGGGAGCGATTGCCCGCACTTTCGACGTGGCGTTCGGCCTACACCACGGCGCGCTTCAACGAATTCACCCGCAGCGATGATTTGGATTGGGAAACAGCCATGCTGGAAATCTACCCTCCCGAGGTGCTGATCACGCCAACGCTGATTCCCACTGCCACCCAAACCCCAACAATCACCCCCACACACACGCCGACGATAACGCTGACACCCTACCCACCGGGCTATTCCACGCCAACGCCGACCGTAAGCGCGACAATCACCCCGACACCCATGCAAACGGTGCTTCCATGAAAACATTACTAAAGCGATTGCTGATTTTTAGCTGGATCGCTTTGTTAGCCGCTTGTGCATCTTCTGTGGAATCACCCGAGCCGAGGCATACTCTTCCCCCCCAACACAGCAAAACGCCCCCAGCAACAGCCACCCCACCATCACGGTTGATAATAACTCCCTCACAGGTGGTTGCCAACCTGGAACAGGAAGCCACCCCCATGGGCGTATCGCCCGCACCAACACCGCTCCCCGATCCGCTCGAATTTGTTTTCCCCGAAGCA
>JAYELX010000011.1:0-6233 GCA_034717875.1 Chloroflexota bacterium
ATTTCCTTTCCATATAAACCATCCCCGCGTTTATATGCTATAATATATTGCAATGAGCAAATGTTATGAGCAAATGTTTCATCTCTGGTTCGCTCTATTCAGGAATTAGAACGCAACGATGGCATTGATTATTCGAAATTCTTCCCACCTGATATCGAATGTAGATCATATTCAACACGATTGCGACGTGCTGATAGAAAAGGGGCGCATTATCTCTATTGGGCACAAGCTTGAAGCCCCGGCGGAATCTGAAGTTATCGACGCGAGCGGCTGCGTCGTCATCCCCGGGTTGATCAACCCTCACACTCACCTATATCAAAATTTTCTAAAAGGGGTTTCGCCCGGGCTGCCTCTGGTTCCCTGGTGCAGCCAAGTATTGTTCCCAACCGTGGGCGCGTTAAACGAACAATTCGAACAGGGGAATAATCGCAGCGCGTATTTATGGTCGGCCTGCGCGGCCATCGAGATGATCAAAGGGGGCATAACCTGCTGCCTGGATATGGCCCATATCAACGAAGAAAGTTTCTACGCCTGGCAGGATATCGGCTTGCGCGGCGTGGTGGGTTATGTGCTGGCTAATCAATGGATTCCTGAAGAATTAATTGGCGACGAAGAGAAAACCAGGGCAAAAGCCGCGGCATTCATCGAGAAATGGCATCAGCCCGACGGGTTGGTGCAGGTTTGTCTGTCGCCCTCGACAGTATTTCTTTGCGACGACAACTTGCTGCTGTGGGCCGGCGAACAGGCCGAGAAATATGACCTGGGTATACAGATGCACGTATCAGAAATTGCCAGCGAGGTGCAGGATACTTTGGACGATCGCGGCATGACGCCGGTTGAGCTTCTGGACGATTTAGGATTATTGTCGCCGCGTCTGAGCGCGGTGCATTGTGTGCATGTCAGCGCAGCAGATATCGAACGCCTTGCCAATTCCGGGGCCGGCGTGGTTCATTGCCCTAAAAGCAATATGAAGCTGGCCGACGGGATTGCCCCAGTCTTCGAGATGAAAGCAGCCGGCATCCATCTAAGCATGGGGACGGATGGCTGCGCCTCGAATGACCTTCTCGATATGTGGGAGGAAATGCGGGCCGCGGTTTTATTAGCCCGGGTTGCCGCCAACGACGCGGGTGCTTTGTCGGCGCGGGACGCCTTCCGCATGGCAACCATCGAGGCGGCCAGGGTGTGCCGGATCGAGGCGGGCGAGATTCTGCCCGGACGTTTAGCCGACCTGGCAATCGTCGAATTGAAGGGCGCTCACCTGCGTCCATTCCACGCAGACCGATTATTAGAGATGCTGGTTTTTTGCGCGCGGGCCGGTGACGTGCGCGACACGATCATCAATGGCGAAATTATTATGCGTGACAGGCAGATTCAAACGGTCAACGAGGCCGAGATAATGCAGGAAGCCGAAGAAGCGGAGGCGGTGCTATACAACCGCCGCGCCGATTTTTCGTATTAGCCGCAACCAAAAAGACTGTCATTGCGAAGCAGTTTCACCGCTGATCGCGAAGCATACTCGAAGGAGTAAGCAATCTCATCCTTGGACGAGTGGAAGATTGCTTCACCGAAAAGCGTCGGTGAAGCAATGACATGTGCCTTTATTTTTTACGAGCAGAATCACAAAATTTTTTATCCGCGTTCATCCGCGAAAATCCGCGTCCAATTAGGAGGCAGTGCAGTGAGTCAATCACTGGTTTCGTATTACCCAGGAAATACACTCATCCACAGGCTTGATCCCAGGGCAAAGCTTCTGTTTTTGCTGGTGATCAGCGTAGTCATTTTTTCGATACAGGATTTATTACTGTCGATTTTTGTCTTTTTGACCCTGTGCGCATTGTGGATCGCCGCCAGGCTGCCCGTTTCGATCATCTGGAGTTTCGCACGAGGGCTGCTGCCCGTATTCATTTTCCTGGTCGTGGTTCAGGCCATCCTCTACCCGGGCGAAATTATGCTGATCGAACCGCTCATTCCTAATTTTATTCCAGGGATTGGTGGAGTTGGGAATATCACCCTCGAGGGCATTTTGTTTGCCATCTTATTGATGTTCAGGCTGGTTTCGATGATCGTATTGCTGCCTCTCGTGAGCATGACCACGCCAGTCCAGATTCTGGCATTGGGGCTGGTCAAAATTGGAGTCCCATATCAACTCTCTTATACCCTCACATCGGCCCTAAATATGGTGCCGATCTTACAAAACGAAATAGCCTCGATTGTGGACGCTCAAAAGTTGAGAGCTATGCAGACATTCGAGAAAGGCAAGTTGAAGGATAAACTGCGTTCATATCCAGCCCTGGTAACGCCGCTGGTGATCGGCGCCATGAGACGTGCTCAGGCCATGTCAGTTGCTATGGATTCGCGCGCTTTTGGCGCCTTCAAAACCCGCACCTACATCGAAGACGTTGAACTCAGATCGGCAGATTGGATATTCATGCTGTGCGTGGTTTTATATTCCGTTGCCGTTTTTGTAGTCAAGGCCATGCTTTTATCTTGAACATCAGCCAGCTGTTGTCAACGAATGAGGAACGAATAAACGAATGGCATACGGTATTCGTTTATTCGTTTCATATTCGTTGACAAGTTGGCAACCTTTCCCCTGCAATATGGAGTGGATACTAAAAAACATCTCCGTACACAAAAAAAGGTGGCTCAGGCATAACTCAAAATACTCATATCTGTCATTGCGAGGCAGTTTCACCGCCGAAGCAATCTCCTTGCCGGTGGGGGAGACTGCTTCGCATACCTATGCAGGCACCTGCGCCAAACGCTCGCAGTGACGTGTCTGAGTTAAAAAAATAAGTAAAAATCAGCGTTTGCCAGAGGCACGCAAAGCGATCCGCGTTTATCCGCGTCCCATTAATATATCGAGATTCCAGAAAATGACGAATAATTCCATTGAATTAATAGACGTATCCTACAGATACCCCAGGACAAAACGAACCGTCATCAGAAAATTGAATCTGACGGTTCCAAAAGGCGAATTACTTGCTGTCATGGGTGAGAATGGGGCCGGAAAGAGCACGCTCTGCCAGATTTTGAATGGAATCATTCCCCACTCCGCCGGCGGGAGATTGAGAGGCCAGGTTTTCATCGAAGGAATCGATACCAAGGAATCATCCGTTGGACAGCTATCCACCAAAGTCGGGATAGTGCTGGAAGACCCCGAGACGCAGCTATTCACCACCTCGGTTCTCAACGAGGTAGCATTCGGCCCCGAGAACCTGCGCATGCCCGTCGACGAAATCCTCGCAAGAGCCAAACGGGTTCTCAAATTGGTGCGGCTGGATGGTTACGAAGACCGCCCCCCAACCGATCTTTCCGGCGGGCAGAAGCAGAGGCTGGCAATTGCTGCCGGGTTGGTGATGCAGCCATCCATCCTTATCCTGGACGAGTCCACTTCGCAAATCGACCCCCTGGGGGTGGTGGAGGTCTTATCCCTGGTTCAGAAATTGAACAAAGAACTCGGCATGACCATCATAATGGCAACCGATAAAAGCGAAGAAGTTGCCAGAATTGCCGATCACATCCTGGTGCTGGACGAGGGCCGTGAGGTTGCTTACGGGACCCCCAGGGAGATTTTCGCCGACACCGGCCTCTTCAAAAAGTTCATGATCCGCGCTCCCCAAGTTTCACAATTGGGAGCCGCCCTTCAAGAGGCAGAACACCCCCTGCCAATTTTTCCCATCGTACTCGATGAAGCGCGCGCTGGCATTGTCGAACTGCTCGATGGAATGCCCGGCGGCCCCCCAACCCCCGATTCCGGGGGGGCTGTTCCCCTCCCCATCCTGGAGGAGCGCGGTTCCCCCTCCATTTTGGAGGAGCACGGTTCCCCCCAAAGTTGGGGGGTCAGGGGGGCGGCTGAAACATCCGCGCAGGAATCGATCATCACGGTCGATCACCTCTCCTACGTTTACCAATCCCGGAATGTGCTGGCCGTCGATGACGTGAATTTCGACATCAAAAAAGGCGAGTTCGTTGCCATCATCGGCCAGAATGGATCGGGAAAAACAACCATTTTGAAGAACCTTTTAGGGCTGCTGCACCCAGCCTCTGGAAAAGTCACAGTAGCCGGTCTCGACACCAAGCAGACCGCGGTTTCAGAGTTAGCCAGGCACGTGGGTTTCGTTTTGCAGAATCCAGACCAGCAGTTGTTTGCGGAAACAATCGAGCAGGAAATTGCTTTCGGCCCGCAAAATCTCGGTGTCGATGAGGCCGAAGTCAAGAGACGCGTGGACGAAGCTATCGAAATGGTCGGCCTGGAATGTGACAAGTTGGAATTTCCCCCCGCTTTGCCCAAGGGCGACCGGGCTAAGGTGGTCATTGCCAGCGCATTGGCCTTGAACCCTGAAATCATGGTTTTAGACGAACCCACCACCGGCCAGGATTACAAAGGCTGCCACCAGATTCTGCAAATCGCTCGCAAGCTGCACGAGGAGAATCGCACAGTCGTCTTTGTGACTCATCACATGGCTCTGGTAGCGGAATACGCCCAGCGCGTGATCATTATGTGCGACGGGAAAATCCTGCTCGACAGCAAAACCGAGCACGTCTTTAGCCAGCCAGATATGATCCGAAAAGCGCATATCATTCCCCCTCAAATCACCGAGTTGAGTCAGCAGCTGCCCGAAAGCCTGGAACTGCCCCGAACGCCCCTGACGGTACAACAATTGTCCGAGGCGATATTGATGTCAGTAAATCAGTAGACCAGGGATCAGTAGACCAGTGTCCTAATTCCTGATTCTCGATCTGCTGGTTTCCTGATTTCCTGATCCCTAATCCCTTTCTTTTTGGAGACTTTCCCATGCCAAACCTACTAACCCGCCTGCAAGATATTTGCGGCACAGAACACGTTTCAGATGCCTTAGTTGATCGCATGACCTACCGGCGCGATTGCGGCCCGACCCCGGGAGGGCTGCCGGGATATATTGTGCGTCCTGAAAATGTCGATGAAGTCGTTGAACTGGTCAAGGCCGCCAACGAATTCAAGACGCCCCTCTTTATGTGGGGCCGGGCCACCACATTCGTCGATTTCGGCATCGGGGAGGGCTGCATCGTTCTGGCCCTCGACCTGTTGAATACATACAAAATCGATTTGCCCAATCAGGTTGTCACTGCGGATGCGGGCGTGATCTGGCATGCGCTGGATTCTGAGATCAACAAACTGGGCTGGGAGCTGGCCTGCCCCGGCGGAGGCGGCATGTTCTCGGCCACGGTGGGCGGCACGGTGGCCTACAACGCCGTCCCCCACGCCATAACCGAGTATGGCACCACCTCCGATCAAGTCATCGCCCTCGAGGTTGTTCTGCCCGATGGCAGCATCATCCACACCGGGTCAGCCGCCAATGACGCCGTCGGCAATATCGCCATCGAAAGAGGCGCCAACGGCCCAGACCTGGCTGGCCTTTTCATCGGCTCGTGCGGCACAATGGGCATCATCACCAAAGCGACTCTGCGGTTGCGCCGCATCCCCGAAACTGAGAAATTCTTATTCTATGCCTTCGATGAATTAGAGCAAATTGTCGATGCAGTCGAAGCGATTCAGCAGCAGGAAGCCGCCACCTTTGTGATCGGCATCTTCGGCGGGCCAAAGCCGGTAGACATCGTTGGCGAGTATTTTATGCACGTCATCATCCGCGATTCGGTCGTCAATGCGGAGGCACGCTATCAGGTTTGCAAGATCACCTGCGAAGCGTTCAAGGGCCGCGCCCAAGACGCCAAAGCCACCGAGCTTTACTGGACAGGCCACATGTTCTCCTGGCTGCGAAACGTTGGCCCCGGCGCATACTACAGCAACCGGCCGTACTACTGCCCCGAAGTGGCCGGGTTCTTGCCAACCCATGCTCTCAAAGAAGCCATCCCCGCGGTGCATAATTACATCGACAGCCACAAAGATGAATGGGACCGCTACGGCATCCGCACAAAAGGCCTGGACGTGTATTTCTCGCGCAACGCCGCCTACCTGTGGGTGGACACCCTTTATCCCGAGAACATCCCCGAGGCGCACGAGTATGGTTTGACGGTTCGGGCAGATATTGCTGAATTGCTTTTCTCTCAGTGGATGTCGCCCGGGGGCATAGTCGCCGGCATTGCTCCGTACATTATGGATAAATTGGGGAACTCATTCAAGTTGATGCAAACTTTGAAGGCGACTCTGGACCCCAACAATATCCTCAACCCCGGAATCTTGCACCTGGGAGGCGAACCCACCCTGGGGCCGATTCTCGAAAAAATCGATG
>JAYELX010000012.1:0-6214 GCA_034717875.1 Chloroflexota bacterium
ATGGCTATAGTGATCAGTACTAAGATGGTAGTAACCGTTGCCGCCAAAAGAGAAGTGCGGGGGGTAATCAACATTCCGGACGCGATGACAGCCGGTGTAAGGATATAGGGAATAATGAGAAATAGTAATGGGGGTACGCATGGTGGGAGAAGAGAACCAACAACAGATAGTACCCATCCGACTAGAAAGATGATTGACGCCAGGCGCAGCTTTCCCAACCTCAACATGTTATAGCTCATCGCCAATAGCAACAGCAAGGCGATTTGAGTGCCGATGAGAGCAAGTGAGAGGGAACGGATTATGGAGAGCACGACTCCGATAGCAACAAACGTCCCAAAACTGAACAACAATATGCGCAGTATGTGTGACTTGCGTTGATGCTCTGAATTGTTGAATGTGGCTGAATATTTCATAATACCTCCTGTCCTGTAGGCTTGCGGAAAATACGTAGGCGTCCGTTTACTGCCTCTAGTTTATTGCAGAAGCTTTGGGGCAGCATTTCGGCCATTCCTAGCATCAAACAACCTCCCATTTTCAGTTGACCAAATAAGAGTTGGATGATGCGTTTTTGGTGATCGCTGGAATAATAAATAAGAACATTGCGGCATAAAATCAGGTCATATTGAGACAAGGTAGCTGGGTCACTCAGGGCGCGCTGTCGGAAAGAAACCATTTTGCAAATATAGGGGTGTAATACGTATTGCCCTTCTTGCTTGGAAAAATATTGAGATACAAAGTCGGCCTTCAAGTTACGGAAGCTAGCTGGTTTGTATATCCCCTTACGAGCTTTTACCAGCGCACCCGCGTCAATATCAGTAGCATAAATGCGGATATTCCACCGGGGAAATTGCGACCCAAGCAGATCGGTTAGCATTATGGCGATTGAATAAGGCTCTTCTCCCCCAGCGCATCCGGCACTCCACACAGCTAATCGTCTCTGGCGGTCTTGATCACGCTGTTTGATTAGTGGAATCACAACCTCCTTTCGCAAGGCATCGAATGCAGCCTGGTTACGAAAGAAATAAGACACATTGATTCTGAGGGCATTTAGCAGGGCATCAAATTCACTTGAGTCGGAGCGCAATATATCCTGGTATGCCTGATAAGTGTCGACCCCGCGCGCCCGTTTACGCACTATCAGCCGTCGGCGCAGGAAACTTCGCTTATATTGGTTGAAGTCTATTCCTCGTTCGCGGTGGATATAAGCCAGCAATGTATCGAATGCTTGCTCTTCGTCGTTTTTGATTTGTAATGATTTGCTTGTCTCGGTAGTCATCTTTGACGTCGTCATTCATCATATTCAGCTCCCCTCGCTGTAGTGGGAGAGATTTTCAGCTTCCCCACGTAGCGGGGGGATTGAGGGGGGTGGGGAGTAAACGGTTAGAAAAAAATTTCGCGAGGTGACTGTCTCCTGTGTTCATCATAAATACCACCCGGATTATGTGTCGTGGGCCAACTGCTGTTGAATTGTGGGTAATAATTGCTTAACTTGGAATGGCTTGGGAATAAATCCCGTGGCGCCGGCGCGCTCGAGCTTTTCGACATCATTGCTTTCAAGGGTCGCGCTAGCGATGAGTATCGGCAAGGCGCGAGTGTTTGGGTCAGCACGCAGGATGCGTAAAGCCTCGTCGCCATTCATATTTGGCATGTGTTGATCCATAACGACAAGGTCAGGATTTTCTGATGCGATCTTGTTTATCCCTTCCTGCCCATTTGTGGCAATTATAACTTCATAGCCAGATTGGTGAAGCACTTGATGCAGCAACCGCCGCATGAAGGCGTCGTCGTCTACGATAAGTATTTTTGTCATATTTTTCTCCTTATTGTGATTATACTTATGTATTATATCAAACAACTTGTGCAGCAGCTTCTTGAAAACGTGGGGGCAGGGCAGAACATGGACTTAGACGGTTGTACCGCTCGGTCGGGAGACCTTCGCTATCAATATTTGATGTTCGCTATCAATATTTGATGTTCGCTATAATTATTTTTTGTTAGGTCGGGAGACCTTCGCACTGGCGACCGTAGGGTTTCCACAAGCCGAACTTGGAGATTCTTCGCTGCTGGAAGAGCATCATTGGCTCAGAACTATCCTGAGTTTATCGAAGGAATGACATTCCACTTGAGCATTTACTAAAAATCCGGGCGACACTTGCAACTTGAAGGAAGAAAGGATATGATAAGGATTGAATGTTACTGGATTTTGAGCAAATATGTTTAGACCAAGATATGCTATGAAGAATTTGATTTCTTGTCCAAATTGTGGGAAACTGATTGATCCTCGAATACCCATTTGCAGACATTGTAACGCAAATTTGGCTTTGGCGGCTATTTTAGCGGAAAAGAAAATGACGATACCGCCTGTCGAATTGTTGAAAGGTCAACTTTCGCCTGAGGTGCTTGTGCCTCGTTTGGGGGATTATCTAATCGAGAAGGAAGTGCTGCGTAAAGAGGATTTGCAGCGCGCCTTGAGATACCAAGAAGAAATGCAGGCTAAAGGGCAACCAAAATTGATTGGCCAGGCTTTGTTAGAACTGGGGGCGATTAGTCGAGAAGTTCTTGACCAGGCTATTACAGAACAGATCTTTCAATTGCAATCAGCACTACAGCGAGCAAACGAAAAATTGGAAGCCCGAGTCCGAGAACGGACATTAGAGTTGGAGAACGCCTTGAACAGACTTTCAGAGCTAAGCCAACTGAAGTCAAATTTCATCGCTAATATATCTCATGAGTTGCGTACTCCATTGACTCACCTCAGAGGCTATTTGGATTTATTGATGGATACCACCTTAGGCCCTGTAAACAACCAACAAGTCGATGCTTTATCTGTAATGTTGAAGGCAGAAGATCGACTTGAAAGACTGATCGAAAATTTGATTCGATTTTCTGATTTTTCACGTGGCAGCCTGGATCTTCAATTGGAATCGGTTGATTTATTGGATGTCTTCATGGAAATAGTCCCCGTAGCTGAACAAAAATGCGGAGAGAAGGGGCTGGTTTTTCATACAAAAATACCTCAAGGTCTCCCAAGTGTGAAAGCGGATAAGCAAAAACTCCCCTGGATTCTAAATCATCTGCTTGATAATGCTATAAAATTTACCCCCGAAGGTGGGAGCGTTCATGTTGGGGCAAGTATTGAAACCGGAATCGTAAAGTTATATGTCGCTGATACTGGAATAGGCATTGCAGTGAACCAAATTGATGAAATCTTCGAACCTTTTCACCAGGTGGATGGTTCCTCTACCCGGCGTTATGGAGGCACGGGCTTAGGATTGGCAATGGTGCGTCAGGTTGTAGAAGCTCATGGTTCTAATATAGTGGTACGTTCGAAAAAAGGTAAAGGTTCATATTTCGAATTTTCATTGCCTATAGCGGATGCTGGGTTGGAGCGATGATGTTCGCTGATCAGGATGGCTTGGAGAACTTGCAACCGGAAGCGTATAAGTCGTTGTACGAGATCAGCAGAATCATTCTCCAAACTCATGATGTTGCAGCTACTTTGCGGCAGATCGTTCGTCTCGCTCGGCCTGTATTTATTTTCGATAATATTGTGCTTTATGAATTAAAGCAGCACCAAACATTAATTCCAACTTATGCTCGTTCTATTGGGCGGGGGCGTTCGATGGAAGCAGACATGGCTTGGGGGGAAACGATTGCTCAAGAAGTCGTTCAGACCACCAAGATGGTTGTAAATCGGCAAGTATCAGGTTTCCAAAAGGATGGCAAAGTGGTCAATCGCCTTGACATGCGCGATTACTTGGGCTTGCCTTTGAGGCTAGATAGCGATATCGCCGGAGCACTTATTTTCATACGTTTTGGTGGGCCAGCGTATAAGTCTGAACAGATACATCTCGCCAGATTGATTGCTGAACATGTCGAGCAGCTTTTGAATCGCCAGCGTTTGGTGGAACGCGTAGCTGCATTAAATGCTGCCAGACAATTTGATCGTTTACAAGAACAGTTTGTTTCAACAGTCACCCACGATTTGCGTTCTCCTTTGGGGTTTATCAAAGGTTATGCAACGACATTACTGCGTGAGGATGCCGATTGGAGTGCAGAAGACCGACGTGATTTTTTGATTATTATCAATGAAGAGGCAGACCGTTTGTCAGCGATGGTCGATAATTTATTGGATTCATCCCGCCTTCAATCGGGTACTCTTCCTATGGATTTTCAACCCGTTCACCTGGCGGAGGTATTGCAAGATTTTGTAAAACGGATACAAGCCGGTGATTATGGGTTGAATGTTCAATTAGACATTGACCATTCCCCGCACACAATCCTAGCGGACTCGGCACGTCTCGTTCAGGTAATGGATAACCTGATTACCAATGCAGCCAAATATGCCCCAGAGTCAACAATTTATATTTCCTTGATATGGGAGTCGGACAAGGCTCATATCATTGTCCGTGATACGGGTTCAGGAATCCCAACCGAGCATCTGGAAGATATTTTCAAGCGTTTGTATCGTTTGCCGGAGCATCGTAAAACTGCTAAAGGAACAGGTTTGGGATTGTTTATTTGTCGCGAGATTGTCCAAGCCCATGGTGGAGACATTTATGCTGAATCTACAAGCGGTGATGGGGCAACGTTTCATATTTGCTTACCCATTAAGGCCGTTCCAGAACAATGAGTCGAAGTTGCTCGAAATTGGGGACAGCTTCCTCCACCTTTGAGGGAGGATTGAGGTGGGGAAGTGAATGGTTACCTGGTTCGAGCAATTATGTCGTATAAATCTGGAACTACTTAAGGAGAATTGAACATGAGTGTATGCGTATTAGTTGTCGATGATGAACCTCGTTATGTCCGTTTGATGGAGGCGAATCTGGTTAGCGCAGGATACAGGGTGATTACGGCTTCGGATGGACAAGAAGCTGTTGATAGCGTCGATTCCCATCGTCCAGACCTTGTGCTCTTAGATGTGATGATGCCGATTTTGGATGGCATGGATACTTGTGAGCGTATTCGGAAATTTTCCAACGTGCCAATTATCATGGTCACAGCCCGAGGGGATGAGAGCGATCGAGTCCGTGGTTTGAATGTTGGTGCGGACGATTATATTGTAAAGCCCTATTCTGCAACCGAGTTGTTAGCTCGAGTGCGAGCAGTGTTGCGTCGAGTGGAAATCTCCGAGCGGTACTCCCGAGAATCGGTTTTCAATCACGGGTGTTTACGTGTGGATTTTGCGCGCGCAAAGGTGTTTCTTGATCAACAAGAAGTTCAATTATCAGCAACAGAGTACCGTTTGTTGTTGCAATTTGTTCGTAATTTGGGCCGCGTATTGACTTCAGAAGATCTGTTGGAAAATGTTTGGGGGCAGGGCTACCGGGATGATAAAGAGATTCTGTGGGTGAGCATTTCTCGGCTGCGTCAGAAGCTGGAAGATGATCCCAAGAATCCAAATTATATTGTGACCCGACAAGGTTTAGGGTACACTATGCCATATCCCGATAGATAATGGTAACGAAATCTGTGACCATGATTTTCGCAGAAAGGAGATAAAACAAGATATGGCTACGCATTTTAATCACAAAGGGAAGTTCTTTACAGATGTCATCTCGAAGGACGTGGTCCGTGTTACTGTCCAGACATTGACCGTTCGTATCGTGGGTGATATTCACGTGCGCCCTGACGAGCGATTGAAGGATGAATTGAATAAGGATGATTGGTTTATTGCAATGACGGATGCTGTTGTGTATAATGCGCGCGGACAAGAGATTTATCGCTCTGAATTTTTGGCCATAAACCAAGAAAATATTGTTTGGATAAGCCCTGAGTACGATATTGACGCCGAACAGGATGAGGGCTAGCACGAGATGACTTCTCCGCAAAGGGAACGGTCGCGCCATCAAACTAATCTCGATGTCGAAAAAGTAAAGGTTTATCTAAAAAACAGCCTGACTCAGAAATTGGAATCTAATCCCCCGGCAATTGGGGAACGTCGAGAAATAATGCTTCGTTTGTTGGGTCAATTGTATCAACAAACTAAGCTCAACTTGGCCGACAGCTTGCGCGAGCAAATCTTCCGCGACATATTGGACGACTTGTTGGGTTATGGGCCAATTCAGACTCTGCTGGATGATGCAAGTGTCTCCGAAGTGATGGTCAATGGCCCAGATAAGGTATATGTTGAGCGAGATGGAAAACTGACAAAAACCAAAGTTACATTCCGCGACAACGATCACGTTATAAAAGTGATAGATAGTATTATTCT
>JAYELX010000013.1:0-6208 GCA_034717875.1 Chloroflexota bacterium
ATGCAGGCCACGGCGTCGGCCCCCAGGCGGAGGGCATCCTGAACGGAGAAAGACAGGGCGATGTCGCCCATTGTGGGGCTGCGCATAGTCGAGCCGCCGTCCACGCGCAGTATCAGGCCTAGGTGTCCGAATTTTCCACAAAACCTGCGCGCGATTCCTATGGTCGTCAATACCGAATCAACTCCGGTGGTGACAATACTATCAATGAGTTGGCCCGGTTTGTCCAGGCCGCGGACTGGCCCCATGAAAGCGGCGTGGTCGAAAGCTATAATTACAATTCGGTTGTCTTTTGCAAATAAGCGTCGTATTCTATGTTCTTTCATTGTATTTTCGTATCCTTGTGTTTTATACGCAAGCAGCTCCCCGAATGAATTCGGGGTCTGCTACTGGAAACATGCTGAAGCATGTTGAGACTAATCTCGAACCTGATTTATCAGGTTTCTCGTGGCAGCGTCGAATTCATTCGATGCGGTCTTCGATGTGGTCTCCGATGGTGGCCTTCGATGGCTAAAAAGTAACCATCGCCTTGAGACCACCTCTATCTCTGGCATAAGCACCCCGAATGAATTCGGGGTCTGCCATGGGAAACATGCTGAAGCATGTTGAGGTAAATTCTGAACCTGATTTATCAGGTTTCTTGTAGCAGCGTCGAATTCATTCGATGCGGTTTTCAATGTGGTCTCCGATGGCGGTCTTCGATGGCTAAAAAGTAACCATCGCCTTAAGCCCAACTCTATCTCTGGCGTAAGCGATTGCCTCGATAGCTTGCTCGAACGGGAAATGAGCAGATATGACCGGCGCGACGTTGACCCGCCCGGAGGCGAATAACTCCAACGCCTTTGCGAGGTGATTGGGGCCAACGCCAAAGGAGCCGGTCAAGAAATACTGCTGGTAGTGTAATTTTTTGATATCGAGAGCGATGGTTATGCCATCCGGCACCCCGGCGAAGGCGTTGACCCATCCGCCCGGGCGCACACATGCGATTGCGCTGGACAAGGCTTCTGCGCTGGAAACGGCAGATATGACAATATCCGCGCCGCGGCCATGCGTGTGCTTGTCGACCTCGGAGCGCAGGTCGCTGTGGCTGACATTGATCACAACGTCGGCGTAGTGCTCATCCAATACTGCCAGACGGTGGGGAGTCATGCCGGCAACCATGACCAGGCTGGCGTCATAATAACGGCTGACGGCCGCGGAGATCACACCCATGGGGCCGTCCCCAATGATCAGGATCGAGTCTCCGGCTTTCAAGCCCACGTCATCGAGGCCTTTGATCACACACCCGAAAGGCTCTGCGAGGGCGGCAATGTCAACGGGCATCCCCTTGGGAATAAGGAAGGTTCCCCGGTCGGCGAGATCGCGCGGAATTTTCACCCGTTCAGCCAACCCGCCCGGCGACAGAAAAACGCTGAAGAGATTTTTGCATAGGGTCGGTTGACCACGCTGGCAGTAGTAGCAGTCGCCGCAGGGCAAGTAGGGCGCGGCAACGACCTTTTGCCCCACCTTCCAGCGTTTTTCACCAGCTGATATTTCGATAATTTCCGCGGCCAGCTCGTGCCCAAGCGCATACTCGACTTTGCCGCCCGCCCCGCGCTTTGCCATCTTTACGTCCGTCGAACAAATCCCGCACGCCAACGGTTTGACGATCAAATCGCCATCGCTAAGTTCTGGCGTGGGAAAGTCGAATATTATTACTTCTCCGGGTTTACCTGCTGCTATACCTTTCATAATATATTCCTTAAAAGCTGCTTGATCACTTACACCTCGTGAGACGTGAAACGTGACTCGTGATTTCACACTTCACGTTTCACGTTCCTGGATGATTTTTGCACTACGTCAATGAATCTAACTAATTCTAATCTATCCGGCAAGCCGCCGGTTGCTCCAACGTGACCGATTTTGATGGCAGCCACGGCACATCCCGTTTTTGCGGCTTCTCTCCACGTGCGGCCATCGAGAAAGGCGTGCATAAGTCCGGCTGCAAAGGCGTCTCCGGCCCCGGTGGTATCGATGACGGCCGCATCAAAGGCGGGGATAGTTTCGAGGACGTCGTTGCTCGCAAGAATCGCTCCATCGGCTTCCAAGGTCACGACGACAATCTCAGGCCCGGTCTCCCTGAGACGCCGGACGGCCTCGTTGGGAGAGCAATCTCCGGTCAATGTGCTTGATTCGTTGCTGCTGACCACGAGTACGCTGGTGTTTTGCAAAATCGGGCTTAACTCATCAAGTCCATTGGTGACCATCAATCCGCCGGGGACGAAAAATACGGCCGTATCACTGCGGCGAGCAGCCTCAGCCGCGGCAGCCGCTACGGGCAGGTAAGCATCGCCGATGCAAAGCGCCCGGCTTGCGGTAACGCGGGCGAGATCCAATTCGTCCACGCTCTCGATGAGTGCCGAGCCGCCAAGCGCAAAGATGACTCTGTTGCCGTGAGCATCGAGGGCGATAAAACATGATGCGGATTTGCCTCCCGCCACACTCAGCACGGCCTGAGTATCGACGCCGGCAGCGCTTAGATTCTTCCGCAGCCACTCGCCGGACTCGTCATCGCCGACTTTTCCGAGAAAACTCACTGCTCGTCCAAGCCTGGCGAGGGCGACAGCAGTATTGGCTCCGCTGCCACCGGCATGACGGATATACTCGCGGGCGAAAACTATTTCGTCAACGTCCGGCAGCCTGTCGACTCTGGCTACCATGTCGACGGCCGCAGCGCCTAAAACTACCACATCGAAATCCGAGGACACAATTCGCTCCATTTAGAGGCAACTACGGATTACACAGATTACACGGATTTTTGTAACCATTCACCCACCACCAACGTTATGTCGTTCCCGCTAAAAACATGCGGGAATGACAGGGGGAGTGAACGGTTACGGATTTTTTCTTATGTTTTTTCCGTGTAAATCAGTGAAATCCGAGGTTCATTAGTTCAGTTTGCAAAGTACCTACTTCATGAGTAAGGTCATCACCGCTTTTTGAACGTGCAGGCGGTTTTCGGCTTCGTCGAAGGCTGCCGAGGTCCAGCCCTGGCCCGAGGTTTTGTCGATGACGTCATTATTTACTTCGAAGCCTCGGTCGGCGGGGAGGCAATGCAAATAGATGGCGTTCTTATCAGCCGTATCCATGATCTCGCTGGTGCATTTCCAATCTTTGTGCTGATCGAAAAATTCTTGAGATTTTTGGGGATCGTCCTCGCCAACTGGCGGCTTGAACAGGGCCGCGGGGCACCAGGCCTTGGGATAAAAGACGTGCGCATCCCTGGCGCTGGCTTCGAAATCGTGCGTAATTTTGAAAGAGCCGCCATCAGAAGCATCGGCGTATTCCTGGCATTGGGCGGTGACCTGTGGGTCCAAATCCATGCCTTTAGGGTGGGCGAGGGTCACGTTCATGCCCATCATGGCCGCGTAAAGGATAGCAGATTGCGGCACGGCGCGGGGTTTGTGTACGCTGGGGGAATAGGCCCAGGACATGGTGAAGTTGATGCCTTCGAAGCCGCCGAACTTTTCTTTGACTGTGAAAATATCGGCCAGCCCTTGGAAGGGATGATAAATATCGTCCTCCATGTTTAAGATGGGGATGTCTGACCAGCGGGCAAATTCTTGCAGCAGGGCGTGTGCACCGCCGTATTCCCATTCGACCGGATCGCCGTAACAACGGATGGCGATGGCATTACCCATGCGGGAAAGGACTCTGGCGACATCTGAGACGCGCTCAGTTGTGTAGGCAATTTCCTTGCCTTCCAGGGCCGGGGTGTAGATTTTATTTGGGTCCAGGAAGTGGGCATGCCCACCCAACTGAGTCATCCCCGCCTCGAAAGAGTTGCGGGTGCGCAAGGACTGATTGTAGAAGATCATGAACAAAGTTTTGCTGCGCAAAAGATTATCGTGATATTTGCCCATCGCGTAAGCTTGCTTGAGTTCCTCTGCCACCCCGAGGATAGTTTCGATCTCTTCGCGGGTGAAATCGGTCTCTTTCAAAAAGTCGCGGCCTCTGAATGTTTGTGTTTTCATAAGTCATCCCACTCCTCATCGTCGTCATAATCTTCTTCGGTTAGTGCGGGGCCTACGGGTACCGAAATCTTGGGCAACCCGATCAGCAGCGGTGTTCCGATAGCCGCGGCAATCAGTCCGAAACCGATTCTCTCGATTGGGGAAATAGCGAGCACGCTGAACCAGATCGGGGCAGGCAGCGCAAACAGGGCCAATGCCCACAAGTTCCCAATCGACTGGGCAATCAGGACTCCGATCAGCCCACAGATGAATACTCCAAAAAACATCGTGGCTCTGTTTTTAGATACCAGCCAATCTTTGCCCCAAATCCAGCCGATAATACAGGCAAGGACACCCAGTAGATAAAGAATGGGTGTTGCCCAGGCCGCGCGGCCCAGCGGGAAGAGATACCACACACCGCCGAAAAATAGCAGGCCCACCATGGGATAAATCCATTTCTTCTGCATTGCTAATCCCGCGGCAATAGCAGCCGCAATTGCAATTGTGAATTGTAGCGGCCCAAAGATATTGCCGTGCGGGGCGATCAACTGCCCGATGAAACCGCCCACCCCGGCCGCAATTCCACCCGCCCAGGGGCCAAATAGAATCCCGCCCAAGACAACGATGGCATCACCGACGTTCAGGGTTGCTCCCGTTCCGATGACCGGGAACGCAGGCAGCAGTGTGGAAACCGCGATAAGCGCGGCCCAAACAGCTATCAAAGCGGAATGGGTGGTGACAAGTTTTTTCTTCATGATGCTACTCCTTTAGTAAATTGTTGGTAATTGCTCAACGATTGATAAATAGAACGCAGATGACACGGATTTTACAGATTTGCGCGGATTTTTTTAAATTTTTATCTGCGGAAATCTGACTAATCTGCAAAATCCGCGTTCCATAAAACTTCGTCTGAACAGTTACCTTTCTTTGACTATGATTTGTTTGTTAGCCAAATTGACCAAATCCATCACCTGGAGGGGGGACTTGGTGCTGGCCCGCATGGATTGGAATTGGCCCAGGCAGGCCGGGCAGGCGGTAAGCAGCAAGTTGGCTTTCGTTTCCACGGCCTCTGACCACCTGTCAAGCCCGGCGGTTTGGGTCAATTCGGGGAAATCATAGCGCACGAACGCGCCGGCGCCGCAGCAGAAGGAATCGGCCTGGTTTCTGGGCATCTCAGCCAGACGCGTGCCCTGTATCGCCTCGATGACCTTGCGCGGTGCTTCGTATACGCCCAGTCCGCGTCCCAGCGTGCAGGGATCGTGATAGGTGATCACCACGCCGCCGGTCATAGGTTCGAAAGCGGCTCGGCCGGCCTCGAGTTCTTCGGCAACCAGTTCGGCGATGTGCAGGGTTTCGAAAGGCAGCGGTTCGCCCAGGACTCGGGGCATTTCTTTTTTGAAGGTTTGGTAACATCCCGGGCAGGTGAAAACGAGACGTTCGACACCCAGGGATTGATAGGTCTCGATATTGTGGCGCATGAACTCGGCGGCTTTTTCGCGCTGACCGGCAACCATGAGTGGATGGCCGCAGCACCACTCATCGGAAGCAATCGTGTAATCTACTCCCAGCTTATTCAACAATTTGGCGCCGTCCCTGGCCATTGACCGCTTGGTGAAAGATGGGGTGCAGCCCACAAAGTAGGCGGTTTTGGCCTTGACGTCAACGTGCGATTTGTCTCTCAGCCATTTGAGACGAGACCCGGCTGGCTTGTCGAATGGATTATGTTCTGCCATTGTCAGCTCGACGACCTGCTGCAAGCCTTTTGGCGTCAGCCCTTTGGCGGCCAGATCTTCCCGCATGGCCTGATAAATTTCCTGGATATCGAGTTGTTTGAGGCAATGCTCCGAGCAGGCCCCGCACAAGGTACAGCTGAAAACGCGGTCGGCCACATCTTCATCGTAGACCAACTCGCCTTCGATGATGGCGCGGGCGATGGCAATGCGTCCGCGGGCGCTGTGTGATTCCAGTGTCCCGTAGGCGTAGGATGGGCATTTATGGCCCTCGCCGACCCAGCTTATATCGAAGCAAAAGGCGCAGCGCAGGCATTGATAGGTGAGCACCGCCAGGGCGTCCAGGGCGGGGTGATCCACCCCATCGATTTTTTCGAGAATCGGCCCCAGGGTGGGTTCGCCTCCCAGGTGCAAGATTCCGGGGTTGAGGATATTGTTGGGGTCCAGAGTCGCCTTCAAAGTTTGCATCAACTTGAATGAGTTCCCCAA
>JAYELX010000014.1:0-6177 GCA_034717875.1 Chloroflexota bacterium
CGAAAACGTCCAGATTTTTTCACACCTTCATAATTGTTTCGCGAGCCGAATAGGCTGTGTACGTAAATCCCCGGCACTCCGGCCAAACTGAGAATTATAGCTTGGGAAGCCAGAAAACGTTTGGTTTGCAGCTCCAGACTCTCGTCTCCGTTGGGGTCAGAGATGGCATCGAAATAGGAGATATTTAGCTCATACGCGCTCTTGCTGCCGTCGGAGTTGGTTTTGTACGAGATATTCCCCCCATGAGCGGAAGCACGCGCGATTAGGGCTTGAGTCTCGCTGGGAGTTAGAATCCCCTCCACAGGGCGAATTCCAATTCCATCATGGGAAGCCAAAAAATTGAAGAAGGTTGTTTCGTCTGATGGAGCTTTTAAATCTGCTGCCCAACGAGAAAGATTGCTGGCATCTTCTTCGACAAAAGTATGCAGCACTAAAGGCGGAAGGGGGAATTGGTATACCATTTGGGCTTCATTGAAGCCATCTCCAAAATATGAGACATTTTCAGCGTGTGGGACGTTGGTTTCGGTTAGTAGAATTGTATTTGGGGCAACGGTGTTTAAGATTGTTCTAAAAAGCCTTACAATTTCGTGAACTTCTTCCAGGTGAATGCAGGTCGTGCCCAATTCTTTCCAGATATAGGCAATTGCATCCAGCCTAATGATTTCGGCGCCCTTTTCAACGTAGAGAAGAAGGATTTTGATGATTTCTAGTAGCAGGTCCGGGGAGCTGAAATTGAGATCAATTTGGTCTGGGCTGAAAGTGGTCCAAACCATTATTTCGCC
Source organism: Chloroflexota bacterium (assembly GCA_034717875.1). GTDB lineage: Bacteria > Chloroflexota > Anaerolineae > Anaerolineales > UBA11858 > JAYELX01. The sequence goes on from JAYELX010000014.1 coordinate 783, forward strand.
AGCGGACGTTTTTATGGGGGTCAGCAGCGGCTTGGCGCGCGGGCGGGTCACGTGGGATGTATCTGCGCCAGGCTCAACTGTGATGAAATAGTCTGCATAGCGAGCATCACCGTTCTGAAAACTCTGGAACCATTGGCTGTGTCGCGAAACATGATTGATGACTAAATCGAACATCAAGCGGAAATGCTGGCCTAATTGCTCTATATTGTCCCAGTCACCAAAATCTGGGTTGACCTTCGTGTGGTCGATAATAGAGAAACCATCATCAGATGAATAAGGAAAGAACGGTAGAATATGCACGCCGCTGAGTGTGCCTTTTATGTATTGGATCAACACCTCGGTGAGAGATTGGAGCGGCGGTTTGCCTTGCTCGGAAATTTGGTCTCCATAGGTGATCAGGATGGCGTCCTGCTCGGTGACGCGCTCCGATGCGGCTGAAACATTGTTTAGTAGATGGCTGTTGCCTTGTTGGAAGTCTTTTAATAATATATCGAGTTTCGGCCAAATCTGTTCGGCTTTTTCTTTGCTATATAAAAAGGCAAGATGGTTCTGAATTGTGGTTTGGTTCAGCATATTATTAGATGTTTAAGGTCTTTGCGTAAAGCGTATAATGAATAATGTTTGTATTTATGAAACAGGCATCAATTCCAGATTGTTTTACTCTTTGGGGTATTCTGAATGCCCAGCCAATACTAACACAATTTGATTGTCTTGGTTAAAGGGATGGTTGTCGTAATGCTTGCGTTTTTAAAGTTGGGCGCGGCGATGGGGACAATTCGTGTAGCTTGCAGAACGACGATATAGATTTTTGGGAACGGCCTGAACCTTATTTTAAAAAACACCCGCTCAAGTGAGATTAGCGTTCAAGTTGAGCGGGTGCAATTTGAGCAGAGAGGTGGCACTGGATTTGCTTAGCCTTTTACACCACCGGAAGAGAGTCCTTCTGTAAGGAATCGCTCTAAAGCCAAGAAGAGGATTACAACTGGCATGGTCATAATAGTCGATGCTGCCATGACGACATGAGGGCGAAAGCTGGGAGCGTTGACGAGGGTATTGATTTTGATCGGGATAGTGAATAAATCATGTGAGTTGAGGAAAACCAACGCATATAAGAATTCGTTCCAGGCAATCATGAATGTATATATCCCGACTGATATCAGCGCCGGGACTGCCAGTGGGATAGTAATACGCCAAATGACGCCCACACGGCTGCATCCGTCAATTAAACCGGCTTGCTCGATTTCTTCTGGGATTGTGCGGAAATAATTAGTGAGCATATAAAGGGCGACGGGGAGGGTTTGAGCCAGATAGGTGAATACCAAAATCGCCAAATTATCTTGAACGGCGAAGCCGATTTTGGCGGCAATTTGCGCTATCATGGAGAAGAGAGGTATGATTAACAATGTCCCTGGGAAGAGATATATCATCAGGATGCCGTTAGTGAGGATATTTTTCCCTTTGAACTTCAGTCGGGCGATAGCGTAAGCACCTAATACTGATAAAATCACGGCGATAATTGCTGTGGGAACAGCTATTTTCACGGTATTAATGATGTTAAGCCCAAAGTGTTGAAATTGGGGATGGGAGGGAGAGAAAAGTTCTCTATAAGAATCTAACCGTAGAGCGTGGGGAATATAAATTGTGTTTCTGCTCCCTATTTCAGCGTATGTTTTGAATGATGAACTGACCATCCAATAAAATGGAAATAGTATGCTGGTCAGAAAGAAAGTTAAAGTGATCGAGAAAATGAAGCGAGGCCAGGTAATCCAGTTTGCAAGATGCCCAATGAGATTTTGCTGATCCTTTTGATTTGATGAATAGTTATTTGAGGTCATTTTTTCTCCTTCTACTCTTCCTCGTTTTTCATGATCGTGCTGATATAAACTATCAAGAAGACGACCAGGATGGCTAATAGGATCATGGCATTCGCAGCCCCTTTGCCAAAATTGAAGGAATTAAAACTGAATTGGTAAGTCAGTACGGGGAGCACATTTGTGCCAAATCCACCACCTGTGAGCAAGAAAATATCGTCGAATTTGTTGAATGTCCAGATGAGGCGGAGCAGGAATATAGCCCCAAGTACATAGCGTAGCTCTGGAATTGTAATGTAGAGAAATTGTTTCCATTTATCAGCGCCGTCCACTTCGGCTGCCTCGTATAGTGAACCATCAATGGCTTGGAGACGAGCCAGAATCATAAGCATAGCAAAGGGGAAATAACGCCATGCCTCGAAGATAATTACGATTATGAGGGCCAATCCGCGCGTAGCCAGGTATGCTTTGGGCATATCAATGAGATGCAGCCTCATGAGTATATCGTTTAGTACCCCTGATTGACGAGGGTCTAATATCCAACGCCACACAAAGGCTACGCTGATAATTGGAGCTACATAAGGAAAGAGAAAGATTGCACGTGCAAACCCGCGGCCTTTAAAAGGCTTGTTGAGTAATAGGGCTGCAATTGTCCCGACGATTAGAGTTAGGATTGTGGAACTGAATGAGTACACAATGCTTGTTACGGCAGCACCCCAATTATGAATGCCCTGAAATTTAAAAGCAAAGTCATTAATCACATATTTGTAATTTTCCCAACCAATGAAAGGGGCATGGAATACATCGTTTAAATTTCCGAGATCAACTTTATGAAAGCTAATCCAGATGCTAAAAACGGCGGGGAAAAGAACAAGTCCGAAAACGATCAGCGCAGTTGGGAGGATTAAAGCCCAAGCGAGACGCGCTTCACGGCTTTCAATTGATTTCCAACGCTCGATAAATGAGCGAGGTGTATTTTGAGTTGAAACAGCCATTTTTATGCTCCTGTTTTTTTACAAAACTGACAATATAGGGAAAATGACGCTTTGGCTGGTCTTGCTGCACTGCGCGTACCGGCAAGGCAGTGTGTCTAAATGCTGTATTTATCAACCGTAAATAATTGCTGTGGGATTGGTGTGATTAGTATAGGATTTGACAAGTAGAAACTAAGGGTGCGGCGATCGCCGCACCCTTAGGGTTATATTAGAAATTACTCTGATTGACGTTCGACGTACATTTGCTCAACTTGTTCTTGGAGCCAATCAGCAGCTTCTGCGGATGTCATAGTGCCCTCGAGAGCAACCTTGCTGATTGCTTGAGGAATTAACAAACGAGCTTCGATATCACCGACAACTGCGCGTTGTGCCGCGTCGTAGTCGGGGCGGAAGAGCCAGCGCTGCATGGTGTCGAAACCATTGGCGATCTGCCCAAGTGTGTCGTCTGAGTAATTCGCGAAGTAGTCACTGAGGGTTGACCAGCCTTCAACTGCACTCTTCAGAACAGGAACTTTGCCGAAGGGAGCTAACGCCAGCACATCGATATAGTTCTGGCCTGTCATAAAGAATTCGACAACTTTCTGAGCTTCGGGGTCCGCGCCTTTCATGATACCCAGGGTAACTAACTGCCCGTAAGTAGCGGAACCGTTAGGACCTTCGAGTGTGGGGGTGAAACCAGTTTTGCCGGGCAGGTCTTCAACGGGAATCTCAATCTGTCCACCGCCTTCCGTACCGGAGCCCTCGACGAGGTCATCCATGATGTAGGTGCTGTACCAGAGCATACCTGCTTGATCAAGCTCGTAGGCTTCGCGAGCGCCGCGCCAATATTGAGGTCCGGGTTGGGCACATTCTTGCAGCCCAGCATAGAACTCAAGTGCTTCGATCATTTCGGGGCTGTTCATGGTCACGTTGTCTTCAGCATCGAAGGGCCAGGCGTTGTTGGACATGGCAACTTGCTCGAAGACCTGGTGCGGATAGTTTTGGCCAGGGTCAGTGGCTAAGGTCAAAGCGTATAGTAGGTTACCGGTGCCAGGTAGTGCGTCACAAGCCGCGTTCAAGGCGTCCCATGAGGTGGGGGCCTCTAAACCAGCTTCCTCGAACATATCTGTGCGGTACCAGGCCGCTTGGATCCAACCATCGAAAGGAACGGCAGCGTATTTACCAGTAGCTGGGTCGGTGACCATGTCAAGAGGGCCAGAGCGGAAATCATCTTTGCCGATGCTGTCGATAGTGGCACTGACGGCGTCCAAATCAAGCATTTCGTCAGCGGCAAAGGTGGAAACACGCTCAATGCCCATGCGCACAATGTCCGGGAGACGGTTGGCGGCTTGGGCGGTAGCAATTCGTTGGGAAATTGTGGCTTCGTCGATCGCCACGATTTGAATATCTACCTCAGGATGTTCAGCCATGTATTTTTCAGCAATGGCTTCATAAACCTGGATGCGTTCTTCTTGGTTGTCTGTGGTCCAAAACTCAATCACCTTTTCAGGTTTTTTGTAGACCTCGACCTCTTCGGTGACGACGACTTCTTTTTCGACCTCAACTTCTTGGGTAACGATTACTTCTTCTTTTTCGGTGACCACCACAGTCTCGACGATTGTTTCTGGCGTGCAGGCCGTCAACATAACCGCGCCGAGAAGGGCGATTAATATTGTAAAAGATAGTTTCTTCATTTTTGATCCTCCAAAATTAGAATAAATTGATATGTTGAACTGTTATTTTATGGGGAATGTTTAGTTGGTTTTATTATCCGAATACCACCTCCTTTCAATTACGTGTTTCGGTGTGATTTTTCCCGCAAGTTTCACGGATGATAAGCGTTGGTTCAAGTAGCACGCTTTTATATTCCGGCGTTTTTTGTTTGATTTGGTTTATGAGCATTTCGCACACCATTTCCCCAATTTGATAGATGGGTTGTCGAACAGTCGTGAGGGGAGGGTGGCAATACTCTGCCAGGGGGATGTTGTCGAAGCCGGTGATGGCGATATCCTTTCCAACAACCAGCCCTCGCTCTTGAGCTGCACTGATAGCCCCCAGTGCCATGAGATCATTACAGGCGGCAATTGCGGATGGGGTTTTGGGTAAATCTAATAGAATTGATGCCTGTTTGAATCCGCCTCGTTGAGTTAAGTCGCCTGTGACGGTCATAGCATCTTCGAGGTGAAGTCCCTTCTCGTTCAAGCCATCTTGAAACCCCTTCAGGCGATAGTGGGCAAACATCAAGTGGTCTGGAGCGGCAATAAAGGCGATATGTTTATGTCCAAGATCGGCTAAATGATGGGCGACCAAGCGCATGCCATGTTCGCTATCTTCGTCGACATAGGAGTAAGTGCATACATTTTCTGTGCGCCCAAAAGCAGCGAAGGGAAAATCTTGATCGCACAAATATCGGATGCGGGCGTCTTGTTGGCGCGTACGAACAACGATGAAACCATCTACGCTATCACTTTGGACTTTGCTGCGGTAAGTTTTCAATTCCTCTTCGCCGGGTGAGCGAGTGGATACTAATAAGTCGTAGCCAAGTTTGGCTGCTTTGTTGCCTATACCTGCCAAAAATTCACTAAAGAAGGGGTCAGAAAACCGCGGCCC
>JAYELX010000015.1:0-2411 GCA_034717875.1 Chloroflexota bacterium
TGCAAGCTGGTGACTTAGATCACGAATCGCTGCAAGAAGATTTGAAGCTGATCGCAGAAAGCGCAGATATGATCATCGAAATAAAAGAACAACTTATTGGCAAAGCACGCGAACAAAAGCCGCGCCCTGTAATGCCTGCCGATATAGTTCAAGCCGCAGCAATTATCCGAGAGGTTCCTGCTAGAAATTTCCATCTCGAAATAGCCGACAACGTTCCTCTCGTCTTAGCAGACAGCACCCAACTCACCCGAGCATTCGGGAACATTATCCAAAACTCGCTGGAGGCAGAGGCCGAGAACATCAGCGTGGATATTGCCCCCGCCGAAGAAGATGGTTTCGTCGCTATTCGAATTCATGACGACGGCGTAGGTATTCCTGAAGATGTGCGTAACAAAATCTGGACTACTTTCTACACCACTAAAGGAAGTGATGAACATCACGGTCTGGGATTAGCATCTAGTTTGCATATTATCACGCAACTAGAAGGCCGGCTCACGGTCAGCAGCAAGCCGGGGAAAGGTACCACGATGGTGATACTACTGCCCATCGCTTCAACTGCTCCCGAAGCCGATCTCAGCAAGATTTGTGAGCATGTCTCATTGATCGACGACGATGATTTGTGGGCCAATTACATGGCTGGTAAACTAACAAAGGTCGCAAAAACCCTTGAGCGATTTAACGATGCCAGCGCTATGCCCCAATCTGATATCATTTTGGTAGATAGGTATATCGAATCCGCTTCTTTCGAAGGTATCAAGAAGACGCTTTTACAGACTGGTGACGCCAAAAAGACAGTCATCTTAACCCCTGCGCTGCAAGTAGAACACGCAACCGAATATATCAAAGCCGGGTTCCAAGACGTCGTACTCAAGCCGTACACAATGCTGGAAGTAGCCAATCTATTAAAAAAGATTTGATTTGACAATGGCAGACGGGCGAACGTAATCTCATAATCAAGTAATAAAATCGCAGGTGCAACGCACTCCCCAAAGTGCAATGCACCTGCCCTTGCGGTGCGCATCAAAAACAAATGCAATAAGCATTTCTATTTTGAGCAAGTCCCCCCCTGAGCGGCTACCCAAAATATGGATAAAATCATCATAAAAGACCTAATTGCTCATGGCATTATCGGCATCAACGATTGGGAGCGCACAAAGCGCCAACCAATATTAATCAACATTGTTATTTTCACTGATATGCGCGAAGCTGGACAAACAGATAACATTGATGATTGTATAGACTATCACTCTGTGGCCAATAGAGTCGTGGCTCACTCAGAAACCATACAGCGATTCACGGTGGAAGCTCTTGCGAATGACATCGCCAGTTTATGCTTGGAAGAAGCGGGTGCGCGCAAAGTCCGCGTGAGGGTCGAGAAACCCGACGCGGTGGAATTTACCAAATCAGTTGGAGTTGAAATTGAGCGCAAACAAAAAAGGTAATCGCTCACACCCTCGTGCCAGTGCTCTGCGTTGGCACGGATACTGGGACGCTCTGCGTCAACGCGGAGCGTTGTGGCCAGCGTTACCACGCAGGAGCGTGGTAACGAGAGAGAACGAGAGAGACGAGAGGGGAAACTGAATGATTACAAATAATGATGAGACCCACCTTGTCTGTCTAGTCATTGGCAGCAATCTATCGCCGGGGGAGAATTTACCCAAATCAGTTTCGATGCTGCGCCGCTATGTCGATATCAAGCTGTTATCCATGGTATGGGAATCCCCCGACGTAGGCGGCAAAAGAGCAAATTACCTCAACGCTGCTATACTCATCGAAACCAATCTCTTTGCCAGTAATTTTAAAAAACAAGTGCTGCGGTCAATCGAGGCTGCTTTAGGACGCCTTCGCACAGACAAAAAAGGATGTCCTTGCGCCATAGACCTGGACATTCTCATTTTCGACGGGATCATCATCAACTGCAATCTATGGCGTTTCGCTTTCCTCGCTGTTCCAATTGCAGAGATTTATCCCAACATCGAAAACCCATTAACGAACGAAACACTAAAAGACGCAGCCCTTCGCCTGAGCCAACAAACAGAGATACTCCTACGCCCGGATGTACGTTTATTAAGTCAGTAAGCGTTCACGCCCCTCAGGTTGAGTGCCGAACAGTCAAGCTATCCACTTTTGCAGATGGTGAAAATCTCCCGACCGAACGCCTACCCGATACCCACCCCGCTCGGTCGGAGACCATCGCTATCCCACACATCCACTTATGCAGATAATGAAGGTCTCCTTTTGTAGATAGTGAAGGTCTCCCGACCGAACGCCCATCGATACCCAGCCCGCTCGGTCGGAGACCATCGCTATCCCACTCGTCGAACAGAACAGCCTTATCATCAAGTCCGAATGGATTTTGCAATATTAGCAGGGTCTGTTTCCCCAATGGGGATGCAAAGCAACCGCCGTGC
>JAYELX010000015.1:2511-6151 GCA_034717875.1 Chloroflexota bacterium
CCCGCTCGGTCGGAGACCATCGCTATCCCACTCGTCGAACAGAACAGCCTTATCATCAAGTCCGAATGGATTTTGCAATATTAGCAGGGTCTGTTTCCCCAATGGGGATGCAAAGCAACCGCCGTGCGGGCGTAATCGTGCGATCCGCAGAATCAACAATCGGTTCATAGAATGGTAGTGGTTGCATTGTTCGTGATGGTGTGTTCCACCGCAGAGCGGATGGAACGAGATATAGAGATGGAACGAGATATAGAAATGGAACGAGATATAGAACAGTAACGTAGGGCAGGTTTCTACGCTCTGCGTCCCCGAAGGGGCTACCTGCCGATTTCCTAGAATCGCAAAGGGGTAGATCCTCGCGTGATATTATCCAAAAATTCTTGACGAGTAGCCAAACTATTGCGAAATGCTCCCAGCATAGTTGATGTTGTCATACGAGCATCATGCTTTTTTACTCCGCGCATCATCGAACACAAATGTAGACCCTCGAGCACAACAGCAACCCCCTGAGGGTGGATCAACTCATTGATCATATTCGCTATCTGCCGGGTCATACGCTCCTGCACCTGCAAGCGACGAGCGAACATATCGACAATACGTGGGATTTTCGACAATCCGATCACTTGCCTATTAGGGATATAAGCAACATGCGCACGTCCCAAAAAAGGCAGTATGTGATGCTCGCACAAGCTATAAAATTCGATATCTCGAACTATAACCATATCATCATAAGTAACATCGAATAAGGCATCATTCAATAATTCTATCGGATCAACCCGATACCCAGACAACAATTCTGAATACGCTCGTGCTACTCGACCTGGTGTCCGCTCTAGCCCCTCACGGTTCGGGTCTTCGCCAATAGCCACAATTATCTTCTCGACCGCTGCTTCTATACTTCTTTCGTCGATATCATCCCAATTTAACATATCAGGAAACTTGGCCATTATATCTTGGTTATCAATCATAAGTCGTACACCTCTCAAAATTAATTAGTATCTTTTCAAAAAACAAGGATTGTATACGGTTACAAAACGAGTGCTGGTTAGATAATAAGTGCTGACACAATAATCACACAATCCAATTGTATAAAGCGTAATTATAAAGCCATAAAGACGAAAATGAAAAGCAATTTCTAGAAATATCATCAAAATCATATTGCAAATTCCCCCCAACAAAGCTGCAATAACAGCAATTCCCGTTTTGAAACTAAAACCAGACTTCGGAAGGCTTCGGATGCCTTTTTGTTAGCTAAAAATGTCGTTCGAGACTTCCGAAGTCTTGCCTCTTCTTCATAATATCGGGAATTGCTGCTACAATAGGTTTAACCTTGTAGAATTGAAAGGCAGGGCGCACTTCCGAAACGGATTTCATTCCTAATTTGGTATCTAGTATATTATTAAGGAATTAGATGCGAAAATTTGTGGCTTGGTAAATCTACCCCGTAAGTTCCCAGAGACCCAAAATTATCTAAGGAGGAATTAATGATATTGCTCAAGCTCATTCGGAATGTGGAGTTGTTTAATGGGCTAACAGATACCGAACTCAAAAAAATTGCTGAACTCTGCCAGGTAAAGCAACTTAAAAAAGGTGAAACTCTCATCAAAGAGGGAGATACTGGCGACGAATTTTTTATCATATCTAAAGGAGCAGTGGAAGTCATTGTCAATTCATCACAATCCTCCCCTGAAACCATAATAAACCTGGGAGCCGGACAGTTGATTGGCGAGATGTCTTTAGTCCAGAGCGGAACACGATCCGCTACAGTACGTGCTCTTCATGACAATACTACTGTCCACGCCATACATCACGATGATTTCCACCAACTTTGTGAAAGCGATGCGCGTATCGGGTATATCATTATGCGCAACATGGCGGCAGATATTTCTTTCAAGTTGCGCCACTTCAACCTGAGCAGAAACTAAAGGAATAGAATGGCTGTATACAAAGTCAGTTACGTCATCAAAGATAGCGATCACCCAGGTGGCATTGTCAACTTAAAGAGCCATCCAAATATTGGAGACAAAATTCGGCTTGGAGAACTCAATTTGGAGATTTTAGAAATCTTCGAGTTAATGCCCCCCCAAAGCAACTTTTATTATCTCCACGCGACTTGCAAACCCATTGATGACAAAAAAGAAGCTTAATAGTAAAGGTTCAGACATTAGCCTCCAACTGTAATTGCTCAAAATCAAGTTGTCAAATAGCAGGTGCATTGCGCTTTGGGAGTAAGTCTCTCTGGTAGCGCAGCTCTCTGATAGTGCATTGCACCTACGGAAGTGGAATGCAGTCTGTTTTCCAATAACCCGATGTGCAATGCATCAAGAGCAGATGCATTGCACATCTCTATTTTGAGTAAGTTCCTTCAACCTTTGGCATTTTTACTGTGCATGCAAACGTGATGAAAACCTTGCTGCAAATAGGCGAAAATCCTTCGGTATTTATCTGCTCAATATGAAACGTCAATTTTTCCGCTTGTGGTAGGCTATTGGCCAGAATCTGACCATCCGTGGCAAGCGTGGAAACTAACGACGGATTTATTCCGTCGAGTACTAAATACAACGTAAACAAAGTAATTACGCATTTTCTGTTCGTTAATTATTTTATTACAATAATTCAGAACAGCTGTGGCCGGTCTTCGCGAAGCATACTCTCGGAGTACCTGACCGAGCCACCAGTGGCTCGGTCACGCCATAGGCGGGCCTGCGGCCAGACCGACCACAGCAAGATTCTCAACAAACTTTCTTTACAGAATACTAAACCTAAAATAAAAAAGCGGAGGCTTAATGCCTCCGCTTTCTTGCAAAATGATAAAAAAATCAAGCACTTTCAGGCTCTATAACACCATATTTGCCGTCACGTCGCTTATAAAGCACATTTATTTGCCCCGTATTGGCGTCGAGGAAAATAAAGAAGTTTTCATGTCCAAGTAATTCCATCTGCTCAATCGCTTCCCTTTCATCCATAGGAGTAAGGATGAAATGCTTACGACGTACAATCTCATAACTTTCAAGTTCATCGTAATCGTCCATCAATTCAACAGCCACTTCAGATGTTGACATTCTGCTCCGCTGTTGATTATGCTTACCTTTATATCGCTTGATCCGACGTCGAATCTTTGGCAAAGCCATATCCAAAGCCGCAAAAATATCGTCAGCTCGTTCTTCGGCTCGTAAAATAAATCCTTTTCCTTGAATCGTGATCTGTGCCACATAACGATCATTAGCATCACGAGCGGATTCGACATAAGCAAGGTCTACACGTGCTTCATTAATACTGTTGAGATAGCGATCCAACTTCAACACCTTTTTGTTAGTATAATCACGTATCCGATCCGTGATCTTGATATCCCGACCAAAAAGTCTAACCTCAAATGTCATCTTATACCTCCAAATTCTATACTGAAATCTATTGTGTCATTTTTTTGAAAATCCAACCCGCGCCAATGTCAGACCATAAACATTATTCGCCCCAGCACGCCATAAAGCATCCGCACAAGCATTCAGGGTGGCTCCGCTTGTGACGACATCATCTATAACTAACACCGTTTTCCCTGCCACCAGGATTTGAGAAGAGCGAAAAGCCCCATTTACATTCTGTCGGCGCTGTGTCAACGACAAACCAACCTGAGAACGCGTCT
>JAYELX010000016.1:0-6136 GCA_034717875.1 Chloroflexota bacterium
AAGATGTTGCTTCCACCAAAAAAGAATTGCGTCAGAAATGCAAACGCATGCGCGCGTCCCTTGGTGAGGGTGCCCGTCAGCGCGGCAGCGAATCCGTCTGTCGGCAGATCGAGAACTGGGATGTTTTTAAGGTATCCCATACTATTTTGACCTACTTACCCATGCAGGGCGAGGTCGATTTGACGCCGCTGCTGGCGCGCTATCCCCAAAAAAGGTGGGCGCTGACGCGGATTGCCTCGAAGGGGAAAATGATATTTCATGCCTACGCCTCTTCGAGGTTGATCCGCCACGCCTACGGGATGATGGAACCGGCCCCGGATTGTCCCGTCATCCCTTCACAAGAAATAGAGTTGACCTTGTCCCCTGGCTTGGCTTTCAATCTTCGAGGCTGGCGGTTGGGCTATGGCGGGGGTTTTTATGATCGTTTTCTGGCGAATTACGAGGGCGTTTTTGCTGGGATCACTTATCAGGCTTTGTTGATCGATTCAATCCCCCATGGGAAGTATGATGTTCAGATGCAGTTTGTGATTACCGAAGAGGAAATCTACGCAGTAGGCTGAATTCAAAATGACGGATGCCGCAATTGGACGGTGACACTAACGAACTGGAACCAGGTACAAGAAAACGGCGAAGTAGTGGCACAGGCTGCCCCCCAGCACAAATAGGTGCCAGACGGCGTGCATGTAGGGGATCTTCTTTAAGGCGTAGAAAATCACTCCCACGGTATAGGCTGCTCCACCTGCCCCCAGCCAAATCAATCCGCCCACAGGGATATTGGCCAATAATTGTTTGAGCATCACCACGCTCAACCAGCCCATCAAAATATAGGCCAGCAGCGATAACTTTTCGAAGCGGTGGATGAACATGGTTTTGAAGCTGACGCCCAATGCGGCCAATCCCCAGATAATTATAAGCAGTGTCCAGCCCAACGTCCCGCGCATGCCCACCAGCAAGAATGGCGTGTATGTGCCCGCGATGAGCAGGTAAATCGAGGCGTGGTCAATGATCTGAAATATGTGTTTGAGGCGCGGGCTTTGGAAGCTATGATATAGGGTCGATGCCAGATATAAGATGAACAGCGTGGCGCCGTAAATGCTGAAACTGACGATTTGGTAAACGTCCCCGCGCTTTGCGGCCAGGATTATCAATACGACCAGCCCGGCAATGCTCAAGCCGGCGCCAAGTCCGTGAGTGATGGCGTGAGTGATTTCTTCGCCGAGTGTGTAGGTTCGAGTGCGTTTTTTCTGTTTTTTTGGCATGGTTTGATTGGATAAACTTCGCGAATGCAGTGGTTAAAATTGGTTGATAGCTTGCGTGGCACAGGTAACGGTTACCTGATGCTAAAAATCTTTATTACCTATTAAGAGATTTTACCAGCAATTCTTAATACGGATTTGCTCATCAGGTGGGGTGCAATTCACCAATGTGCTTTGGCGTGAAATTTACTCTGCGCAAGTGCGCCCCACCTTTGAATTAGGAATTGCTGAAATTTTACACTCTATAGGGAATTATATCATTCCAATATGATACAATTCATCCTGTATTCTTTCTATGTTTCGACGTTATATCAATCTTACGATTAGTTTCATGGAGGAAAATATAATGACAAACGCTGGTCCAAACTTTTCTCTTTCCGAAGAGCATAAAATGATAAGAATGGCAGCACGTGACTTTGCCCAAAATGAAATCGCCCCTATCGCCGCGGAGTTCGACGAGACGGGCGATTTTCCTTATGAGACCATCAAACAGATGGGCGCGATGGGCTTTATGGGCATCGAGACCCCCGAGGAGTATGGGGGCGCGGGGATGGATACAATGGCTTATGTACTGGCCCTAGAGGAGGTTAGCAAAGTTGATGCCTCACATGGTGCCATCATGTCGGTTAATAATTCTCTTTTCAACTATGGTATTCTCCGCTTTGGCAGCGAGGAGCAGAAGCTCAAGTTTGTCAAGCCGGTAGCTTCGGGGGAAAAAATTGGCGCCTACTCGTTGACTGAGCCTATGTCCGGCTCTGATGCGGCCACCATGCGCAGTCGTGCTGTGCGCAATGGGGATGAATATATCATCAATGGACGCAAATCCTGGGTTACCAGCGGACCGGTGGCTGATTTTATCGTTCTTTTTACCATAACTGCCCCCGACCAGGGATACCGCGGGGTGACAGCCTTTCTGATCGAAGCCGACAAGCCGGGGTTCATTCGCGATAAGAAGGAACCAAAGCTGGGAATCCGCGCCTCGGCCACCAGCGAGATCGTTTTCGAGGATTATCGCTGCCCGGTAGAAAACCGCCTGGGCGAGGAGGGCAATGGCTTCAAAATTTCTATGGCCGTGCTGGACGCTGGACGTATTGGCATTGCAGCCCAGGCTTTGGGTATTGCCGAAGCATCTTACAAGGCCAGCGTAGAATACGCTCGCGAACGCGAGGCCTTCGGTCACAAGATTGGCCATTTCCAGGGCATCTCGTTCAAGCTCGCTGATATGAAAACGCGCATCGAGGCCTCTCGACTGCTGGTTTACAAGGCCGCTCTGTCGAAAGAGAAATTCAAGAAAACGGGCCATCGCTACACCCTGGATGCAGCCATAGCTAAATTGTTCGCCTCCGAGACGGCTATGTTCTGTGCACACGCCGCAGTGCAGATCCACGGTGGCATGGGCTATTCGAAAGAGCTGCCCATCGAGCGTTATTTCCGCGATGCCAAGATCACCGAGATTTACGAAGGAACCAGCGAGATACAACGAATGGTGATTGCAAGGCTGGAGACGGGGTTGCGGTAAAATGGTGCATCGTTTCCGGCACAAGGGACACTCTTGTGTCCAATTACTAACTTATCGAATCATTTTTTAACAGACCACTAGCGGACAGCGAATTCATTCGCCGCCAACCGACGCAGGTCGGTTTCGCATGCCAGCCTCGAATTTATTCGATGGCTGAATGGTTGCAAAGGCAGATAGAATTGGGTTGCACTTTTTGGGTGGGAATATGACAGATTTACAATGGTTTTTGTTAGCGTTGGTGTTGGCTGTGATTCTGGATGTGTATATCATCTGGGCGCGGCGTCGTTATCGTCGCTTTTCTCAAATGAACATGGACGTTGATGAGTCAGAGCAATTGCCCAAGTGGAGGGTGTTGTTGATGAACGTGTTTTCTAAAAAGATAAACCAACTATTCAAGAGTTTGCCTAAATTTTCTGTGATTCGGGAAAAGATATTTGCTCACGTATGGCAGAAAATAGGCAGTTTGCTTTTTGCTACTTTGATGATTTTGGTGGGTTTATTTTTAATGCGGAGCGGGAAATTGGCTGCGGGATCCATCGTTGTCACCATAGCAATCGTGCTATTTTTGCTCGTTTCCCGAACCTTGAAAAAGGATTCAATTTCTGAAGAAGACCTGATAGCTGTAAAGAAGAAAATTATTCCGCTTATTTGTGGGCTAGGCGCATTTTTTCTTGCTGCTGTCACCATTATCAATGTGGCTTCCTCTCAAAGTTCTGGTATTTTGAAACCTGGATCAGGCACTTTTCCCTGGGTTCTTAGTATCGTTTTCTTGGCTACAAGTGTTTTATGGTTTGAGAGTTGGAAACCGCCCTCAAAAAATGAAATACTTCATTGGTTCAAGGCAAATATCCAGGAAATCCTGTTGGTAACAGGCATTGTTGTGGTCGGGCTTGTTATTCGAGCCTACATGATTTATGATCACCCTTATCCCTGGTCAGGTGATGAAGCCTCCGTCGGAACGGAGGGATACCGGATATTGACGGGAAAAATAAGTTCGTTATTCGCTACAGGCTGGTCGGGTCAACCTTATCTTTCTTTTGTACCTACAACCTTTTCACTCCTCCTTTGGGGTCAAAATATTCTTGCTATCCGGATGGTAAGCGCAGTAATTGGCACAGTATCGATCGTTAGTCTCTATTTGTTGGGGCGGGAGATTTACAATCGCCAGGTCGCGACGGTAGCTGCTGCTTTCCTAGCGTTCTTTCCTTATCATGTGCACTTCAGTCGCGTCGGCGTCAACAATATTATGGATTGTTTGTTTGTCACCCTCATGTTGTGGTTATTGTTTCGGGCCGTGCGGAAAGGTAATTTTCGAGATTACGTTTGGGTTGGTTTCGCTACCGGCATGGCTCTTTATTCTTATGTAGGCAGTCGTTTAGTGATCGCGTTGGCTGTAGCGAGTTTTCTATACATAATAATTCGAACCAAAGGGTATCTCCGCGCTTACTGGCAGCAGTTAATCATGTTTCTTTTAGGGACAGTGTTTGTGATTGCTCCGATCGGGCATTATTTTCTTAAGTTTCCTGGGAATTTTATGACCCGCATCGGGCAAGAGAATATTTTTCTCTCCGGTTGGTTGATGCGAGAGGCTCAAAGAGCTGAAAAAAGTGTAGTAGCAATATTTGTAGAGCAAGCCTCTAAAACCTTGGCGGTTTTTGTCGCCAAAGAAGCGCACGGCAGTTTTTTCAACTCGCCAGAACCGTACCTGACAATCCTTGGATCATTCTTCTTTCTGATTGGGATGGGGTATCTCATTCATCAGTTTTTTAAGCCTCGCAATTTTATCCTGATGATGTGGTTTTGGTCTGTTGTGATCTTGGGGGGAATACTAACTCCAAGCCCCCCAGCCAATGCGCGCATGATCATGTCTTCACCAGCCATCGCACTGATCGTTGCTCTGGGTGTTTGGCGCATTTCTGAGATTTTACGTCATTTAAGCGTCAAAGAGCGATGGGTTAAAGGGATGATGATCGTTGTCATCGCGAGCATAGCTGTGCAAAGCACGTTTTTCTACTTTGTGACATACCGGCAGGGCCATTATTTTCAAGATGCCAATAGTGAATTGGCCATGGAAGTTGGTCTTGAATTGCAGCAACTTGGGCCGGCGTATGATTTTTATTTGTTGGGCATCCCTCGAGTTTTTGCTGGGTTTCCGACGATTGTTTTCTTGGCTCCTGACAATGAAAAGATTGATTTACGTGAAGATTTTTTAGATCAAATTAAACGCACACCTGGAGTAGGGCAGTTTTTTGTTGCTATTCCTGAAAATCTTTCTGATTTAGAAATCATTGCTCACGAATATTCCGGTGGTACCTGGAGCGAAATGCCAAGAAAGACGAAGTCGGAAGTGCTTTATTATGCTTATACCCTGCCTCCGACTCAGTGATAGCATTTCTTCAGAGTCAGAATACGAACCATCCTTTTTAGAATAATCAGGGGATGGGATCGAAGTCTAGGAGTTTCTACCACATGTGTGCTGATCATGAACCAAAGACCATCTCCAATTCCAAACGCCCCCTCCCCGTAACCCTGCTCGTAGTAGTAGTGTTAAGTCTTACGAGTCTTCCTTGGTTTGGCCTGCATGAAACCTGGCAGCATTGGGATTTTCTACACACGCTGCCACTTTCGGCACCGGTACTGTACCTGGCTTTGACAGACGCTTTTTGGGGATTGGCAGGATTAGCTCTGACATGGGGACTGTGGACGGGCCGAACCTGGGCATGGAAGGGTGCTCAAGTAGCCGCGTTGGGATACGCACTTTTTTATTGGCTTGATAAACTCGTATTTGCAAGCCCCGAAGTGATACAAGCGCGCTGGCCCTTTTGTGTTGGCGCAACTGCCATGGGCCTGATTTTCTGTTTTGGGGTTTTGTGGCCTCCTCGAAGTCGCTGCTTTTTCGAGAGAAGTTCGGGTACTGAAAATTAAATACGTTGCGGAGGTGATAATCACTTCGAAAGTGACCACCACCAAACTTTGAGAGAATACATGTCTAACCATACAAAAATAGAAAAATTACGTCAACTCAAAACCAAAAGCCGTCAGGGGGGAGGTGAAGAGCGCATAAAAAAACAGCATCAAAAAGGACGCTTGACCGCCCGTGAGCGAATTAGTTTATTGCTGGATAAAGGCTCCTTTCGTGAGGTTGACGCTTTCGTCACCCACCGCACCGCTGACTTTGATCTGGACAAACGCAAGTATCTCAGCGATAGTGTCATCACCGGTTGGGGCACGATCAACGGGAACCTGATGTATGTATTTGCCCAGGATTTTACTGTCTTTGGCGGCAGTCTCGGTGAAGTTCATGCTGAAAAAATCGTCAAAATCATGGACATGGCCATGAAAAACGGCGCACCGGTGATTG
>JAYELX010000017.1:0-6094 GCA_034717875.1 Chloroflexota bacterium
TTGTTTAGATGAAAAATCATTTTATCCAAACACCACAATGATTATTCGTAACCATTCACACCCCTGTTTCCCAAAGGATAGTGAAGGTGTCCCCACCGAACGCCCCGCTCGGTCAGGCAACCCCAGGTTGTGCTTCGCGAAGACCATCGCTATCCCGTGGATAAGAATAATTTGCCAGGGGGAGTGAATAATTACGATTATTCTATAGGTAAATGTTGGTTAATGATGATTTGCAACATAATATAAATAATATAGATGGGTAATCTCAACGTTACTTTCTAAAATTTGCAATAACATTAGTCTCGTAGATAACGTAGAAAATTGCGCCCCTCATATCGTAAACTATCTGGTCAATGAGTTTTTTTTGTGAGCGAAACGTGCTAATGAATATTTGAAACGAACGTTTCGTTTTAGAGGAAATACGATCAGCTTAACGTTTGATGTCATTGTATTGATGTCAAGGCCGCGGAGCGAGGGGAATATTGTTTGGCTTAATCATTGAGGACGCTCTAGCCCAAATCATATAATATTGATCGTGATTTTAAAGATGGAAAACTAAATTGCAAACTTGGTTTGCTAAATTCTACCAAAACATCTTTCTCCGCAGAGGTGAAAAAACCCGGGAGAATTTTTACGCGAAAACTTGAAAGTTATCAACCTGAAGTTCATCCTCCCGTTTGTCTAGGAGCAAGTTATGGTAGGCAAAGTTCAGTCACTTCAACGTGATTCATCTGATCTACAAAATCTTCACTATCAGCATGCCAAAATGATCGACGAAGCCCTGGGTGAAATTGGGGATTTTGGAGAAATCCGTCTGATTGTAGAAAAGGGGCGTTTGCGTTTCTTGGTCACCCAAAAGAGTTACGACGCGCTCAAGTATCGACCCGGCGCCATCAATACAGATACACGCTGATCGAGATCCAGTAATTCCCGATATGAGGAAATGTCAAGACTTCGGAAGTCTCCAGTGACCTATTTCGCCAATAAATGCGTTTTCAAAGACTTCCGAAGTCTGCTTCTAGCTACAAAGCGGGAATTGCTGATCGAGATCCGAAAAAAAGATCATGTCAATCATGCCAATCAGCGTCTCCAAAAAATAATAGGACGCAGATGTGCCTGCGGCCTAGCAGATCGCCGCAGGCGTGCCGTTGGCAAACGCAGATTGCCATGGGCATCCCTTCGGGAAAAAACAATAAAATCATGAGAATCATGCAAATCAGCGTCCCATAAAATAGAACACAGATGAACACAGATCATACAGATTTAAAAACAAAGAAAAAATCCGTGAAAATCCGCGAGCTTTGTATGCCTAACGGCGATCCGTGGTTACAAATATCCGTATCCCATAAATCTTTATCTCGACTGAACTAAAATCACCAGGAAACTAATTCAATATGGAATTTGAATGGGACCCGCTGAAAGCGGCTTCAAATTTGCGTAAACATGGAATTTTGTTCACTGAAGCAGCAACGGTATTCAGCGACCCCTTGAGCATGACCGTTTATGACCTTGATCATTCACGAGATGAAGATCGCTATATCATTGTCGGCATGTCAGATGGTTCCCGACTTCTAATTGTTGCCTTTGCAGAACGCGGGGATCATATTAGAATAATCAATGCGCGCCAATTGACGCGTACTGAAAGAAAAGCATATGAAGAATATTCAGACTGAAATGGATGACGAACTGAGACCCGAATATGATTTGCGTGAAC
Organism: Chloroflexota bacterium; assembly: GCA_034717875.1. GTDB lineage: Bacteria > Chloroflexota > Anaerolineae > Anaerolineales > UBA11858 > JAYELX01. The sequence continues at coordinate 1,715 of JAYELX010000017.1, forward strand.
TGCTCAAAGATGGTGTGCGGGGCAAATACGCAGAACAATACAGAACGGGCACAAACTTGGTTTTGCTAGACCGGGATGTGGCTGAGGCTTTCCCAAATGATCAGGCAGTTAATGACGCTCTGCGCCTGGTACTTCAGTTAACAGGAATACCTGAAGACAAGAGGCAAGCTTCCTTTATCCAGAAATAAAATCCGTGAGCTCGCTCTGCGCACCTGCGGTGTGCATGCCTAACGGCGACCCGTGGTTGCAATAATCAGAACCACAGATCGCCACAGGCGTGCCTGCGGCAACACGGATTACACTGATTAGTAAAAAACAAAAAAACAATCCGTGAAAATCTGTGAGCTTTGCACGCTTTCAGCGATCCGTGGTTGCAAAGTCCGTGGTTGCAAAAATCAGAACCACAGATTACACGGATGACACTGATTATTAAAAGCAAAAAAAGAAAAATCCGTGTAAATCAGTGTAATCCGTGGTTGCAAAGTCCGTGGTTGCAAAATCCGTTATAGGGAATTCGGCACTCCGAAAAAACCAGCCGATTATTGAATACCTGAAATCAGTTGAAAGCTAACCTTTTAACCTTAAACCTGGAACCTGCAACCCATTTCAGCCTGACCATGGCCGATTTCTTCAATGCCCCCTCTGTAGATGAAGTTGACCTTTCAGCCTATACCGGCGCGGTGGGCGATGAAATTATCATTATGGCAAGCGATGATTTTGACGTGCAAGGCGTGGATGTATCCCTGAGCGATGAAGCAGGTGCCCCTATTCGCCCTTCGGCAAGCTCAGGATGCTAGCGCGAAAAGCGGCACAGCAGTAGAAACGCCCGCCGATAGTGGTCGTTGGCTTTATACCGCTACCGCTACTGTAGCCACCGGTACAACCGTGCGGATTGCGGTCACGGCGGAAGATCGCCCGGGTGGTGTCGATTCAGCGGAAGAAGAGAAGGCGCTTTAGGTTTGTGTGGAAAGCAAGGTGATCCTGGTTGGGTCGCCTTGCTCTTGGGAACTTCGTGATCATGTCAAAGGTTGATTTTGAGATTATTCGCCAAAAAGTTCGCCGCGGGGAGTATAAAATCAGTATTCATGCCAGCAAACGACTACGCAATCGCAAAATTAGTCTGGTAGAATTGGAACAGGTGCTTATCTCCGGCGAAATCATCGAGAGAGATTTTCACGCCAAGCCATATCCCAAGTGTATATTTTTGGGATATATAGAGCCGAAGGGCGAAGCGTTACATGTTGTTTGTTCAATATCGCCTGATGCAACCGTTGTTACAGCTTATTTTCCCGATGAGGACCGTTGGGCACAAGATAAGATTCGCAAAAAATGAAGATGAATGAAAAAAAAACTTGTCCGATATGTGGAAGTGAGATGACTTCTCGTTTGATTGATTATATGGATTGGAGCGAGGGACACGTCTTGGTTATCCGTGAAGTGCCTGTGCAGGAGTGCCGCGATTTTGGTCACCAATTTATGAGCGCTGATACCGCCAAGGAAATCGAACTCCTTTTCGAACGCGACCAAAAAGGGACGCTAAAGCCGCAAGAAATTTTATCAACGCCTGTTCTAAGCCTGAATGCTCAAGTCTGATCTTTGAGGATTTCCCTGCAATGATTCTTAGGACAGGCTTCAACGCTCCCTCTGTAGATGAAGTTGATCCTTCGACGATGCTCAGGACAGGCCTTTCAGCCTACACCGGCGCCGCTGGGGACGAGATCGCCATCATGGCCAGCGACGACTTCGACGTGCTGGGCGTGCAAGTAGCGCTGACGGATGGCGAGAGCAACCCCATCGAATCTAGCGCAGCGCTGGAAACGCCCGCCGACAGCGGCCGTTGGGTCTACACCGCCACAGCCGCTGTCGAAACCGGCACCACCGTGCGCCCTTCGACGGGCTCAGGACAGGCATCGCGTTCACAGCCGAAGACCGTCCCGGTGGGATCGGTACAGGGGAAGAGGAGAAATCGCTTTAAGCCAATCACCTGGGGTAGGGCAATCTCAATATTCATGCCTAGGGCTGCCCTCCCGCAAAGAATCGGGATGATATGCGCCAGACGCTCTACCCCGCCCCGTCGCTGCGCCCGATGAACGATTTGGATTTGTTGGATAATCCGAAAAGTGCGGTAGAATTACTTTATTGCGTTTGGTTCGAGATGTCTTTTTGAATGCGAAGTAGAAGAGTAGGAGACCAAGATGACCACCTATACCCTGCCCCGCGACGCTTACGAGTTGTTAGTCGAAGCCCTGGGAGAAAAGCAAAAGGCCGATATATTTGCCCGGGCGTTGGAGCGTTCGATTCAGGCCATCGAAGAGAGTGCCGACAAAGCGATCGTCGAGAAGAAGGAATATATCAAGATCGAACTGAAAGACGAACTCAGGCAAGAACTGGTCACGCGGGAGTTATTCGAGGAGCGAATGAAAGTCATTGACGGACGATTCAATATGGTGGATGAGAAATTCAACAGCCTCAATTTAAAACTCAACATCTTCATAGCCATTGCCCTGATCGCGCTCACCTTAGCCAACCCTACCTTCGTCGCTCTCATAGGCAGGTTGTTCCCGTAACCAGGATGTGCGCTTCTGCCCGGTTTTCCCCCGGCGATTTCCTGTACTGCGTATAGCCGCCCCTTCTTTCCCCCTCCCTTCCCATAAATCAAATCCGTGAAATCCGCGTAATCCGTGGTTGCAATCATGCAAATCTGCGTCCCAATAAAAAAATCATGTAAATCATGAAGATCAGCGTCCCAAAAGGTTTGTCTCTTTTACCTAAAAAAGGATCATGAAAATCATGTAAATCAGCGTACTAACATTTACATCTGGTAGTACAATAGGATTTATTGAAAGCAAGAGTACTGGTGGAAAAAAGGATGTAAAAAGGAGAATATTCATGCAAGTGCTAAAGGATTATATTGAAGAATTGCCACCTGACATTCAACAAGATGTGCAAGAGTTTGCTGAATTCCTACTAGAAAAACGCACAAGGAAGCCTAAAGGCAAATTGATATTTGATTGGGCCGGAGCCTTGAAAGATTTACGTGATCAATATGCTTCAGTAGAACTCCAGCACAAAATAGCAGAATGGAGAATGGCCGAGTAATGAGGCTTCTTTTAGATACCAATATACTCAGCACGGTCACAAAGTTTCATTTTTGTAAATCGTATATTTTCAAGCTTCCGGGGCAGGATTTTGAAACGCACCAACCGGTCAGCGGATACATATCGGATTAGCGGATAAACGCCGCAGTTCGCGGACTCATCCGCTAATCCGCTACCAATCCGCTTGCCAACGGCACGCAAAGCGTCTGCGGAAATCCTCCTAATCAGCGCAAACCGTGTTCTAATGAAATGAAAGGCTATCCCCGTCATCCTACTCACGGGGGCTGCTCTCCCGAAAGTACGCCGGGACGATGTCCCGTAAGCGCACCGGGATGATATGGCGTAGACGATTTATCCCGACCCGGCCCTGTAGCCGATAGGGGATTGGGGTTTATTGGGCGCATCTGAAGTGTGGTAAAATCGCTTGAAAGTGTGTGTGTGGTTATCAGGAAATTGTGCGTTGGCCGGAGTAATACTGACACTGAAGGACAATTCTTATGAAAGAATATTATTTTGAGCGCATTACTTTCGACAAAGATGTTCTCCGTGGAAAGCCTGTAATCAGGGGGTTGCGGATTTCGGTTGAGATGATCCTTGAGTTGTTAGCTAAAGGTAGTTCAACGAAGGAAATACTTGAAGACTACCCAGAGCTTGAACCTGAAGATTTGCAAGCAGCGTTGCTTTACACCCATCACCTGGTCTCTGGCGAGATGGTCTTGGATCGAATGCCAGCTTAATGAGATTTTTGACAGACGTCAATGCAAGCGGTATCTTGGCTTCCTGGTTGCAAACCCTGGGACATGATGTGGTTCGTGCAGCGGAAAGGAATCCTCGAATGTTAGACGAAGATATTCTGACGTGGGCAGTTGAGGAACATCGTATCATTGTTACAACAGATCAAGACTTTGAAGAAATGATTTGGCGTGAAGGAAAACCTCATGAGGGGGTCTTGCGTCTTGAGAATCTTCCGCGAGAGGAGCGGAAAGCTCTGTTGTGTGATGTAATGACGCATCATAGCTCAGACTTGTCTTCTGGCGCAATTGTAATTGCTATGAGTAATAAAATTAGAATCCGTAATTGGTAGTTGTTTTGATGCGCATTGCGTATAGCCGCCCCTTCCCCTCCCACCCCCCCCCATTCCTTCGTGTAATTCGAAAAATTCGCACGCCTATGGCAATTCGTGGTTGCAAAATCTGTGTTGCCGCAGGCACGCAATGCGATCCTGAAAATCTGCGTCCCAAATGTTTGTGTCTTTCCCCAAAAACAACCGGACGCAGATTAA
>JAYELX010000018.1:0-6014 GCA_034717875.1 Chloroflexota bacterium
TCGAAAAAAATCCCGAGAAAACCTATCAGTTGAAGAACTCCGCCATCTATTGGTGGAGAAACAGCGCGCTGTCCGCCAAGAGCGATTAGAACAATTCCGCAAGACAGGGCGGGTTGTCAAATTAGCCTCCGATCTAGATTCCTCACCCCTGAACAATTTACGATCAGGCCCCTTGATCGACAGCGAAGATAAAGCCCCTTCATCACGTCGCAGAGTTCTGGATATATTTTTGCTGGTTATCGAGATTCTGGCCGTGCTGGGGTTGATATTTGTACTCTTCAATGGGCTAGAAATCATCCAGGAATTGAATCAGGAAGTAGCGCGCGCCCTCGAACAGCCAACACTGACCCCCACTCCCCTAATCCGAGCGGTGATTCTTCCCTCAGGGCATATCCCACCGGTTGATGGCGTAACGCGCCCGAATGAAGCCGAAATCCCCGAACATTTACAGCCGCTTGTACAATCGCTGGCCAATGTGCCCACCCCCACTCCAGGCCCGGAACAAGCCCGACGGATTCAGATTCCTGCACTTGGAGTCGATGCTTCTATTGTTCAAGGAGATGACTGGGAACATTTGAAGAAAGGCGTTGGTCAACACGTTGGCTCGATGAACCCCGGGGATGATGGCAACATCATTTTGTCGGCTCACAATGATATCTTTGGCGAGATTTTCCGCCATTTAGATGAGCTAGAGTCTGGGGACGAAATTTTTTTGCATACGCAACAGAGAGTCTACACTTACATAGTCACCAACACAGACATTGTGGAACCAACGCAGGTTGAGTTCTTGGATGCGACTGCTAGACCTACTGTAACATTGGTTACCTGTTATCCCTATATGGTAGACACTCAGCGCATTGTTGTGCAGGCCCAATTGAAGAGCGGGGGAGGCTAATTTTATAGAAAAGATAGGGTGGAACATTTTTTGCTTCGAGCGTAGCATAAACTAATCGCAAAAGAAGATTATGAATAAAACTCATCGTCCCTGGCTTCCACACACCAAGATAATAGTGACTCTACTCCTACTAGGGTTATTTTTATATTTAATGACCCGCTTTCAAGAAGTGATTCCGCCGTTTATTCTTGCGCTTATCTTGGCTTATGCGCTTACCCCGTTGGTCAACAAGCTACAAAAACGATTACATTTATCGCGCGGTGTGACCACATTGTTGGTATATGTTTTATTCATTGTGTTGATATCGTTAATACCAATTGTAATCGTGCCGCCATTAGCAAAACAAATTTCTGCTTTGAATCTAGATATCCAAATGCTGCTTCAAAATCTCGAAGATGTTTTAGGGCATAGCTATTCGATAGCAGGGCAAACGATCGATGGTGCGGCCATTGTCGATGAAATAGTCAATGTTATTCAAGGAATTGTGCAGCCACTCTTCGGTCACACTTTGGGCTTCGCCGTAGAAATAATCTCGTCGCTTGCGTGGGGCATCTTCGTTTTAGTGGTCTCGTTCTACCTTGTCAAGGATAACGTCTCGGTATTGGATTGGCTCGACCGCTTGCCACCACCAGATTATCGAAAAGACGCTCGGCAACTGCGCATCAAAATCAACAACATTTGGGCCGCTTTTTTCCGTGGACAATTGATCTTGGGTACAGTCGTGTCCATTCTTTTCACAGCCATTGGCTTCATCATTGGATTGCCATTTGCTTTTGCGATGGGCATTTTCGCCGGGTTGATGGAATTCTTACCCAGCATCGGGCACGGGATTTGGCTGGTTGTGGCCGCAATTCTGGCATTTTTTGCCGGCTCAACCTGGATGAACATCCCCAATTGGACTTTTGCTTTGATAATTGTAGGATTGCATATCGTTTATCAACAATTCGATTTGAATTACCTGATTCCGCGGATCATCGGGCGGCAGGTGCACCTATCTCCCTTGGTGGTGATTCTGAGCATTGTGGCAGGAGCAGCCGTGGCTGGCGTGTTGGGGGTGATGCTAGCAGCCCCAACAGTGGCATCAGCCCGCATTCTGGGAAGATACATCTTTGCAAACATAAATGATACTGATCCATTCCCGGAAAAATTCTCGGAACCTTTGCCACCTCCTGATCCACGCTGGTGGGCGTTGCGGCGAAAATCCATCAAAAAGAAAAAAAGAAAAGTAGAAAAGAATGACATCCACTGACGAAAATCAGAAATCCCCGCTATGGGGCAATAATATAAAAATTGTCGTTGGGTTAACCCTGGTAGCAATTGTGGCGGGGTTCCTATATAAGTTCAAGGGCATCGTAGCACCTCTGATATTAGCCTTCGTGCTTACGTATTTGCTGCATCCGGTCGTAGACTATTTGAGCGGGCGCACGCGCCTCTCCTGGCGAATGTCGGTAAATATCGTATTTTTAGTCTTGATCGTTGCTCTGATAGCGTCTTTTACTGCAACCGGGGTAGCGATTGTGGGACAATTACAAAGCCTGATAGATGTCGTGGAAAAGTTCGTCGATACATTGCCCGAGATGGTTATGACGTGGTCATCAGCAAAGTTCCAAATTGGGCAAATCCAGATCGATATGTCGGACTATCTATCCACAGCCAACCTGGAAGCTTTGATTCAACAGACGCTTTCTATTGTCCAGCCACTGCTGGGGCAAGCCGGAGGTGTGTTGAGAACCCTGGCAACAGGAACAGCCTCAACCCTGATGTGGGGTGGATTCGTGATCCTGATTTCATATTTCGTGTTGGCCGATACGGGACAAATGACCGACCAATTTCTCGATATCGAATTACCCGGCTATGATGCCGATATTCGCCGCATGGGGCGTGAGATGAGCCGCATTTGGAACGCTTTCCTGCGCGGCCAGATGATCCTATTTGTTCTGACTGTGCTGACTTATTCGATTTTGTTGACGATTTTAGGGATGCGCTACGCCTTTGGTCTGGCATTATTAGCTGGATTAGCTCGGTTTGTGCCTTATGTTGGCCCCTGGGTGACATGGACTGTAACAGCGCTGGTAGCGATATTTCAACGGGGCAATTATTTTAGGCTGGCAATGTGGCAATATGCTTTGTTGGTGGTTGTCATTATCGTCATCGTAGACCAAATTTTCGATAACATGGTTTCCCCGCGCTTATTGGGAAGATCGTTGGGCGTTCACCCAGCCGGAGTGTTGATTGCTGCAATTGTAGCAGCAACTTTGCTTGGTCTGGTCGGGGTAGTATTAGCAGCCCCGGTGCTGGCAACTCTTACTTTGTTGGGGCGTTATATTACTCGAAAAATGTTAGACTTGGACCCCTGGCCTGAAACGGAAATTTCTGCCGAACCAACCAAATTCCCCTGGGTGGATTGGAGCAAGCGCGCTTTCGATTGGGCACGATCTGTGTGGCCGCGAAAAAAATAGCGGCTCGTTCCTACGCGCGGCTCGTTCCTACGCTCTGCGTGGGAACGCCTGATGCTAACGCTCTGCGTTAACGACGCGGAGCGTCACATTTACGGCGACACCGCAGAGCGATGTCACCAGTTAAATCTTTGTTTCACTCGTTCCTACGCTCTGCGTGGGAACGCTTGATGCTAACACTCTGCGTTAACGACGCGGAGCGTCACATTTACGGCGACACCGCAGAGCGATGTCATCAAGTAAAAAGCCCCGATCTTTTGAAAAGGTCGGGGCTCGAAACTTAATTCTGCTTTTTGGGGATGATGCACAAATTGCTAATCAACTATACAATTTCTCTTTAATCGCCATTACTTGCCGGCGCACCTTACCATCTCTTTCCAATAAATCAGCGATCTTTTCATGGCCGTACATCACAGTGGTGTGATCACGTCCAAAGACTTTTCCGATTTGCGGGAGGGATGAGTCGGTTTCTTCTCGGATCAGATACATAGCAATCTGGCGAGGGTGCGATATTTCGTGCGTACGCTCTCTTCCGAGCATACGATCTACGTCAACGTTACAGGTTTCGGCCACCGAGTTGACGATATGATCTGGCTGGAGTTCTCGGCGGTTAGGGAGAAGGTCGGCCAGGGCCGAGTCAATCAAGTCGGCGTCGATATCGACTCCACGTAAATCCGAGTACGCTTTGACACGGGTCAGCGCTCCCTCTAATTCGCGAATATTGGATTGGAACTTGCGGGCAATTATGCTGATAATTTCATCCGGGATCTTGTATCCCGCTCGTTCAGCTTTCGAATGCAAAATAGCCATGCGTGTTTCGAAATCTGGCGGCTGGATATCGGCAGCCAGCCCCCACTCGAAGCGAGAACGGAGACGCTCTTCCAATGTGACCATCGCTTTTGGCGGACGGTCAGATGTCATCACAATTTGTTTATTTTGCCCATGCAGCGTGTTGAATGTATGGAAAAATTCTTCCTGTGTGGATTCTTTTCCGGCAATAAATTGAATGTCATCAACAAGCAAAATATCTGTTTGGCGGTATTTTTCTCTAAACGCCTGTGTGGTGCGAGAGCGGATTGCGCTAATCAGGTCGTTGGTGAATTCTTCGGACGAAACATAGAGTACATGTTGATTTGTTTGAATACAGTGATTTCCAATAGCATGAAGGAGGTGTGTTTTCCCAAGCCCAACGCCGCCGTATATAAACAATGGATTATAAGCTTGGGCAGGTTTTTCGGATACGGCCATAGATGCCGCATGAGCCAGACGATTGCTGGAGCCAACAACAAAACTGTCGAAGCTATAACGCCCATTGAGGGGACGCGCGCTGGATTGTTGTGTCGATGTAGTTGATTGGGTAACCGTTTTTTGTGTCGTCGTTTGTTGTGTCGCCGGTTTGGTGTTTTGCCACACGATGAAGCGTACAGTTACGCTGCGTTTCATGACATCGGATAAAATCTTGACGACGTCACCAGAAAGGCGATCGTCCAGCCAGTCGCGTGCGTAAGCATTTTTTACGCCAATGCTAAATGCGCCGTCTTCGTAAGTAATCAGTTCGGCATCGCGGACCCAAGTATCGAAGGCAGCTTTAGGCATCTCTAATTGTAGTTGACCAATGGCGGCTTGCCAGGCTTGTGTGGCTTTCATTATCGGCATTTCTCCTCAGTTTATTTAGGCCGTTCCAGAAAAACGAATCTTATCGTCTCAATATTTCGGAGTCGCCGAAGGCGTGCAGAGCAAAGAAGTTGAACTTTTACCTACATTAGATGAAATCGGAGCGAAATGTTCGCAAAAGTTCAACTTCTCCCCTGATTATTGGAAGATTATAAATTCTAAAACTACCTTAACTATAATGCGTGTCGCTGATAAAAAAGCGCGACATAATCCTGTCTCTCCAGCGCTGCATCTGGCGAGTTTTTTGCTTATTAATATATTCCATCGACAATAGTTTTTTGGGGATGTGCCCCCGTTGGGTAGAAAATGCTATGTCGTTAGCATATAGAATTTTAGCAGAGGTTAGCCCTTTAATGCAATACAAAAAGCATACGTTCGTCTAAAAAAACTCGATACTTTAAGGTTGCTAATGTTAAAACAAAGCGGCGTTATTATCATGCGCACCGCTTGCTTTTTTATTCTACAACCATGTTGAACACATTCCCAGTACTAGGGTGTAATTATTCATCCCCCCTATATATGGGTGTTTTCTATAATAAATTCCTGTTAACAATGAATATGAGCACTGGCAACCTTAAAAAAATGGTTGGTTGGCGGAATGGTCGTTGTGAGGTTTGAGATACAAAATTATGAATCTTCGATTTTTACGCTCATTTTTCGTATCGTTTCTACGGTAGGGCAGGTTTCTACGCTCTGCGTCCCCGAAGGGGATAACTGCCGTAAGCGTTCATGGGTGCTCGAATAATACACGGCGGGAATGGAATCCCGCCCTACGAATGGAACGACATTCCCCCATTCTACTCCGACCATCGCTCTCTGCCCAACCACCAATTCAAGATGTGATAGAATCGATCCACATAATTTGATATGAACTATTACCCACCTTCCACTATTAAATCGTTTTTGGCAACCGCATTTATACTTGCCGTTATCGGCTGGGGCGGAATAGCGGTTGTGATTATCTACACGCTGCCGACCCTGGGCCCGCG
>JAYELX010000019.1:0-6009 GCA_034717875.1 Chloroflexota bacterium
AGACGCGGGACTTGACCGGGAGAAGATGAAGAATAGCAAAACGCCCACGGTAGCGACGATGGTTAAACCCCAATAATATAGCCTGGATCGGGGGCCAAAAAGCATGGGGTCGGGTTGCCGCAATATTTTGGGCCACACCCCCAGCCCCGCTGAGACGATGTCTCCTCCCCAGGCGCGTAAAAATTGCAGTACGCCGCGGGGCGGGGCTGCGCTCAACTTGTCGAAAACAGTGATTTGGTAATTGACCCCTTTGGAGATGGTATATCGCCAGAAAAAGACGCCAACCAACGGGAGTAAATATGGCAGCCAGGCTCCGAATATGGGGAGAATGGTTTTCGAAAAAGGATTTTGTAAGCGTTCAGACCAATCGAATAAATTCGAGGCTGGTTTGCGAAATCCACCTGCGTGGATTGGATCATCAACCGACGCAGGCCGGTTTCGCGAGCCAGCATCGATTTCGCCAAGGCGTGCACAGCAAATCGATTGGGAGCTTTGCTCCCGCAGCAGCACCCACAACACTATCGGACGGATCAACTCCAGCCCGTAGTAATACTCTGTTGTTAACATGGTGATAATAGAAGATATCAGCGCGGCGATGGTTAATTTCCAGTAATGGGATTCTTTTTCTTTGTTTGCTTTGATCATCAAGCCGATGGAGAGAAAAAATGTGATTAAAGGGAAAAGATGACGGCTGTTGTTGACGGAGACGAATTGTTGGCCAAAGCCTGGATAGACCAGAAACAGCAATGCGACCCAGGTGGTTTGCTCTTTGTGGCGCGGCCATAAAACCCTCAGCATCCACGCCAGAGAAATGCTGCCCATGAGGCGAAAAACTAAATTGTAGATTTGCCAACCGAGGGGATTCGCCCCGGATAGAATTGTGCCCAGGTACAGAATCAAGCCGGAGATGGGGCGATGCTCGATGTCGATTTGGAGCATTCCCACTGGCTCCATCACGTGCGAGAACCAGACCCAGGGCCAGTCGTCCCAATAGAAGCCCATCCACGGTATGTATAGCCCGTAAGCAAGTATTCCTAGAACGAGTAAAACAAAGCAAAGCGCAAATGGTTTTTGGATTAGTTTTTGGGTTGATCTAGTCAGATTTTTGAGCATAGATGATAAAGTTGCCGATCTGATCTTCGCTGACGAAGTTGTTTGATATGTATGATTTTAGCTGAGGAAAAGCGTCCAGCCTTTGGTCGGTGTGGAACCAGGATTCTTCTTCCAGGATGACTATTTTAACCTGGTTTTTCTGTAAATCTGAGACGATCCAATCATCCAATGTCGGGTCGTAAGTTTTTGTATATGTCAAGCCCTCATGAAACCAGACAAGTGGTTGGGGCGAAGGTACATTGAGCAATCCGTAAAAAATGGTGAAATCGGGGAAGATGAAGAAATTTTCCCCGCGGGCATCGAGATAGCTGGCCAGTTGATCGATATCATCGGCGTGGATGACTTTACCGATCCGGGTTGGTTCTCCCCACCGCAGGGCAGATAGCTTCTCTGTTGTCAAATAGCTGGGGAATGTTGCGTGCTTGAAGATGGCGTTCTGCCGGGATGGCGCGCTATTGACACCGAAGAAAAACGTGGCTGTCATTACGATTAACATCAGCGCACTGGCAGCACGCATTATGGCTGGTGGTATTGTTTTTTTACGATGCTTAATTATTAATTGTTCACTTCCCACCCCCCTCAATCCCCCAGCATCTCCTAAGGGAGTCCTTCGGAGCAGGGGGACTTGCTTGGATTCTCCACCCGTGGCGGGGGGAGTTAGAGGGGGGTGAATACTTACTTTGATTAGTAAACCAAACCCAATCGCTGCAATCAGGCCGATAAAGGGAATCGAGTTTTTTACATGGTTATTGGACGTGATCAGGAAGATATTGTGGTATAGAAAAAGCGAGGGGGCTAATGTGGCAGCCAGTAAGCGGGGTTTGTTTTCTCGAAGGGAGAAATCCACGCTTTTTCTTTCAGTGAAAAATATAATAATGGCGATGAGAGCAGACGCTATTGAAAGGGTAGTGATGATACGGGGAGTGTAACCAATCAAGAGAGCATGCGTCCACTCGATGATGGTGACTGGCAAACGATCCGCCGCGACTTCGGCGACCGGGATTTCAAAAAAGTAGTGCATGAAATTGGATGATTCTGACTGTGTGATCAGCCACAACCAAAAACTGAATAGCCCCGCCAGCCATCCGCTCGCGAATATAAAAATATCGGTGAACGCTTTGCGCAAGGATTTGTGGTTAGCGGCAAGGAAAAGCGCACCGTAAACCGGCACGAATAAGGCTCCAGCATTTTGTTTGCTGAGAAAAGCTGTCAAGGAAAGTAAGCCTGAGACGAAAAACAGAATCATTTTGCCGCCAGCAGGAATGCGATTGTTGAGTAATCCTGCGATTACACAGAGCAGGGCGGTAAAGCAAAAGAAATAGGCGGTTTGTTCCATCCAGGGGGTGCCAAAAGGCGGGTAAAACCAGGTGGCTGTTAATATACTTCCCAGGTATGCGACTACTTTTTGATTTGGAAAGAGCATGCGCAATAGCGAATAAGCTCCGATTGTTGTTAATACGTTAATCAGAGCCGCTCCAAAAATATAGCTGCTATAGCTGACGCCCAGAATTTTGAAGATGGTGCCTTGCAGCCAAAAAAGCACTGGCCCAAACGGAATCAGGAAATCTTTGTATGGGATTTGGCCTGAATAGATGCGGTAGCTGCCATCGAATACAATCGATTGATCGAATGCGAAAAAACCTTTTTCACCGGCAGAGACCGCGATTTGATAGGCGAATACTATCAACCACAGCAGGTTGATGCTCTCGAATATTTTAGGTAAAAATCGTTGCCGACTGCGCATCTTCACCGCTGCGCCTGCGCTTTTTCCGAATAAGTAGGTAGTAAGCGTTCAGAGGGGGTGATATTCTTAAGGGGATAGCGATGGTCTCCGACCGAGCGGGGTGGGCATCGGTAGGCGTTCGGTCGGGCAGCCCAGGGCTCGCCGAGGGCGCGCATGCGGATGCACGCCATACCAAAGGTACGCAAAGCGAAGCAAGCGTGCTTCGCGAAGACCTTCACTATCTGCAAAAGTGGATAGCTTGAGAATACTATCAACCAATGCAGGTTGATGCTCTCGAATATCTTAGGCGAACCTTGTTGCCGGTCGCGTATCACCACTTATACTCCTCACGAACCGGGCTGAATACATCTATCACTTTGACGGGCTGGTCGAAGGTTTTGGCCTCATGTTCTACTCCGCTGGGGATGATGTACACATCTCCGGGTTGAAGTGTTTTAGTTTCAGCGCCAATGGTGAGTTCGATTTTTCCTGCAATGACGGTACCCGCTTGCTCGTGGGGGTGAGTGTGGCTGGGCATGTGCGTGTTGGGGTCTAGATCGAAAACGGCCACGAGCATTTTATCGCCCCAGAAGGTTCGGGCGAAGATGCCGGGCACCAGCTCTTTTGTGTCACGGGTGGAAGGGTTGTGGAAATACATTGTAGCTCCTTTTATCGTTGCGTGGGCAAAGGGATCAGGTTTCTATTATACCCTTTATCGTAATTATTCACTCCCCTCGCGCACACCCCGCAGCAATTCTCATTATGAGTGTCACTGCGGTGTGCCAGGATAAATCTGTTTGATCTCATGAACTGAAAGGAATTCATTTTGGAAATTTCCCGTTAGCCAAATAGCCAATCGAGCGCAGGGCAGAGTCATCTGTCTAGGCGAAGCCTCGAAAGGCGAAAGCGTAAGCCGTAGCGATGCTCGAAGAGTACCCCTCTGGGGCAAGCGAATCCGAAACGGCCTCGTCAGACATAGAAACGAGAGTGGCCAAGCTTCCGCAAATGATGAAGCCAGTACTAGAGATGAAGAAATGGGAAGAGGCAATCTCTGGACTCTCCGGGGTGTAAGGGAATGGCATGCGCTGATGCGGCTGCACGCAGAGCGAGATCAGGCAGGAACCTGGGAGACCCGCCAGAGGGGGCGGAAGCCCAACACGCTGTGGGAAAACATAACTATGGGAGTGCTTCTGAGCGGGAGTCGGAGAGGCCCATAGTAGTGATGAAACGGGGTAATGCCCGTGGAGCGAAGGGGCCTTACTGTAAGTATGCTTCAAACGAGATGAAAGGAGTGCCGCTTGGACGAAAAACGTCCCACTACGGAAGAACTGGAAGAACTGATTCGCAGGCTGGAGTTGCCCGGCTTCCGCGCCGGGGAGTGAACTACTGTGGCCGAAACTTTAAGATACTTTAACGCAGAGTCGGGGAGACGCAACGCCAAGGGCGCGCATGCCCAACGGGCACGCAACACCGATCCTATTGTTTCACACAATATACGTACTATCCGCTCCCACCTGCCACTCCGGATCATATCCTCCCGCCAAACTCACATAATCCTGCCCATTAGGTATTACATAACACACATCCTCTTCCCCTCCATCACACTCGCTTAAGTTCACTTCATTACTACTATTATCCGCTGTTCTACTGCTTGTTACCCCAAACACACCCTTCCAGTAATCATAATCTACTCGCTCTCCTTCATACCTAGACTGCGCACTCCAACCCGGACTGGACACTCCCCCTTCACCTGTACTTATACTCCCGCTAGCTCTCACTGCCGCTCCCTCAGGCGATAACACTAAATACCTACTACTCGCAGACACCCAATCAGACACCGTAGACCTTATCGTTACCCCACCTGCCTGACTCCCTGTATTCACTCCCACCCCAGGCCTGCCACCAGGCAAAGTATTCCGGGCACGCTCCACAATCCTCGGGGCAACTCAGGCAATTTTCAAAGCCATCACAACTGCCATTGCCACAACCCCCTTCAATCTCAACCGTGACCCGATCGTTGTCATGATCACAGCCACTGTAACAATTCAGGTCATAATGATGGTAGCCGCTGACCGTCTGGACATCAGTGATAGAACCACTGGTGCTTTTATTAGAACCCTCGAGCACACAATAGTTGGCATTGCTTGAACTCCAACTGACGGTAAACATCTCGCCGCCATTGACCGTAATCGGTCCATCAGAGCCGTTAGCCTCGACATCAGCAGTAACTGGATCACAGCCAGGCGGTGGATCCGGCGGATCCTCCGGCTCAGGATCACTTGGATCATCCACCGGGTCGGGAGAAGGACTCGGCTCAGGGCTGACGCCCGGGCTTGGTTCTGGTTCATCTTCACAAGCTGGGTCACAAACCATGAGCTCCAGGCAAACAGGCACTGTGTTACCAGTGCATGGATCGCAGTATGGATCAAAGTCTGGATTACAATCTTCATCACAAGACTCTCCCTGTCCCCACACAGCACAACACCGCCCACCATCAGTCTCATTACAGATAATGGCCGCTCTTGCCCGCTTTGGGCTCATCACCCCAAATAATAAAAAAAAGGCTGAGAGAAAAATGATGTAGCGAAATTTTTGTTTCATAACTCCACCACGAATAACGACCGATGGTCTTTTTCGACATCAATTAACCTGTACTTAGCATAAGCCTCTTTGGCAATCTCAGTGGGTGAAATATGATCATACTCTCTTCTTAACAATATCAGCCCGCTGATTAAGTTAACTTCTAATTTCTCCCCAATTGCTGGCTGTGACCAAGAGTATTTGAGTAAGTTATCACGATTCATATATAGGTAAACATGAGCTTCATCTAAAACTTTATCTGCCCCGAAACCCATCACTTTTGATTCCGGATCATCCAATATCTCAAGATCGTTTATGTATTGAGATTCAGGAGAAATGTGAATCACCAATTTTTCTATCTCTTGTTGATTTAGGTAGTTTTGGAACTTGCTAGTCACAAAATCAAATGAGGTTAAACTCGACTGTTGAACTGATATTTCCGGATGCTCATTGAGAATAACGACTGGCATTTGTTCTTCTTGCCCCGTCTCTGATGATTGCTGTACTAACCCTAGTGGAACAAGATTCTTCAAGTTGTCTCTTGTGCCTGGAGCATAAACAATAAAGATTGCTGCTAAACTAACCAGCAGTAA
>JAYELX010000020.1:0-6009 GCA_034717875.1 Chloroflexota bacterium
CTGATAATCTCCGGCTCACATTGCGTACATCTGGGAGCAAACAAAAACGGAAGAAAGCAACTCGACGATTGAAAGTTGTAGAGGCGTTCCGCAACTCGGAGAACAAGCCGGAATGGATGATTCTTAAAGTTCTACCGGTGATTCCTCCTGATTTGCGCCCGATGGTGCAATTAGATGGTGGGCGGTTCGCTACTTCGGATTTAAACGATCTTTATCGCCGCGTGATCAATCGCAACAATCGTCTCAAACGTTTACTCGAGCTTGGCGCTCCTGACGTGATTGTGCGCAATGAAAAGCGCATGCTCCAGGAAGCGGTTGATTCAGTAATCGATAATTCTCAACGTGGTAAAGCGCGTTCACGCCGAGGTCGTCGTGAGTTGAAGTCGCTTAGCGATATGCTCAAAGGAAAGAAAGGTAGATTCCGCCGCAACTTATTGGGGAAGCGTGTGGACTACTCTGGACGCTCAGTGATTGTTTCAGGACCCAAGCTAAAAATGCATCAGTGCGGTTTGCCTAATGAAATGGCACTGGAGCTTTACCGCCCCTTTGTGATCTCGCAGTTGGTCAATAGCGAGTACGCAACCAACGTTAAAGGCGCTAAACGGCTGATGGACCGTGGACGACCTGAAGTTTGGGAAGCGTTAGAAACAGTGATCAAAGATCGACCTGTTATGCTAAACCGCGCCCCAACTCTTCACCGATTAGGTATTCAAGCTTTCGAGCCAGTGCTGATCGAGGGGAAAGCGATCCAACTACATCCATTGGTTTGCCCGGCTTTCAATGCCGACTTCGATGGCGATCAGATGGCAGTCCATGTCCCCTTATCAAAGCAGGCTGTTTCAGAAGCCCGACAATTGATGCTTTCGAGCAAGAATTTACTAAAGCCAGCTAGCGGGGAACCGATTATCGGCCCATCAAAGGATATAGTTTTGGGCGTATATTATTTGACCATGAGCGATGATCGTAAGCACAATGGCGATGGGCGTATATTCTCTTCCTTTGATGAAGTTGAGATGGTGTATACCCTTGGCCAGGTAAAATTGCATACAAAGATCAAAATGTATTGTAAAACCCGCTACGATGAAGATGGAAGCTGGATGAAAAAGCTTGAAATGCGGATGATCGATACAACCGTTGGCCGAGTTATCTTCAACTTTATCTTGCCTGAAGAAGTCCGATTTATCAACAGGACTTTAGATAAGGGAGACATTAAAGACCTGATCATGGATATATACGAAGAGTGTGGCGAAGAAGAAACAGTGCAAGCTTCGGATCGAATAAAAGATATAGGCTTTGACTTTGCTACCCGTTCGGGTTTTACCATTGCAGTAGCGGATATTACTGTGCCTCCCAATAAAAAAGAGATTATCGAGAATTCTCTTCGGGAAGTGGAAAAAGTGCAGCGCAGCTTCCGCCGCGGCTTGTTGACCGATCAGGAGCAACATGAGCGCACCATCGACATTTGGCAGCAAACCACTTCGGAAGTTGGCGATGCCGTCCGGAAACACCTGAATCCGCTTGGTGATCTAGCCACTATGGCGAACTCTGGCGCAACCAAGGGTGGTTTTGGACCTATTTCACAGTTGGCCGGCATGCGCGGGTTGATGGCAGACCCTTCGGGGCGCATCATCCCCTTGCCAATCCGTTCGAATTTCCGTGAAGGTCTGACTTCTCTGGAATATTTTCTTTCATCCCATGGTGCCCGCAAAGGCTTGGCCGATACCGCCCTGCGTACTGCCGATGCTGGATATCTAACCCGTCGCCTGGTGGATGTTTCCCAAGACGTTATTGTTAATGCTGAAGATTGTGGAACAGATAATTACATTGAGCTAAGAAAATCTGATGACATCGCCGGTCAATCTCTAGGAGCCCGTTTGTATGGGCGCGTTGTCGCTGATCGAGTGATTGATCCTTCGACCGGAGAAATATTGCTCGAAACTGGCGGCATAATTGACCGCAAGCAAGTACGTCAAATTACAAAAGCGGGGGTGGATACAGTCAAAGTTTTCTCCCCAATGACGTGTGAGCTGGCACATGGTGTCTGTGCGAAATGCTATGGCTTAGACTTGGGGCGCGGTCGCATTGTCGATATCGGTTCTGCCGTAGGGATTGTGGCTGCCCAATCTATTGGGGAGCCAGGTACTCAGTTGACGCTGCGAACATTCCACACTGGTGGTGTAGCGGCTGTTAGCGATATCACCACTGGTCTGCCTCGTGTAGAAGAGCTTTTCGAAGCTCGTAAAAGCCCAAAAGGTGAGTCTGTGGTCAGCGAAATCGCCGGCGTGGCTCACATTGAGCAGTCGGACAGTCACGAAGATTTGCAAATTGTGCGTATTGTTCATAGCGAGATGATCAGTGATGCTTATGAAATCTCCGCAGGATGGGAGATCGCTGTGGAAGAAGAAGATGAAATCGACAAAGGTGATTTAGTCGCCCGGCATGAGGAAAAATCAGATCAGACGATTACGGCGGAGCACGAGGGACGTGTGCGCATAGAAGACAATAAAGTCGTTGTGTCGCGCGAGATACGCGATGAAGAAGAATACAAAATACCCAACAACGCGCGTGTGACTGTTTCGGATGGGAACCATGTGAAGCCTGGTCAACCTCTGACTGAGGGATCTCTGAACACTCACGACCTTTTGCGAATTCGGGGGCGAAAGGTCACCCAAATGTACCTGCTTTCTGAGGTGCAACAAGTGTACCGTTCCCAGGGACAGAACATCCATGATAAACACTTCGAGATCATTATCAAAAAGATGATGTCGCGAGTACATATCACCAAATCAGGCGATAGCAAATTCCTCCCAGGCGACCTTGAGAATCGTTTGGCGGTTTTAGAGGAAAATGACAAATTGTTGAGTGAAGGGAAGCTCCCGGCTCAATATCGGGATATCCTATTAGGTATCACCAAAGGCGCTCTGAACACAGAATCTTTCCTCTCAGCAGCGTCATTCCAACATACCGTCAAGGTGTTGACGCGAGCTGCTGCCGCTGGGGAAGAAGACCCATTGTATGGGCTGAAAGAGAATGTGATCATCGGTAAGTTGATCCCAGCCGGAACTGGATTTGTGCATGGGCCTTTTGCACCCTCCACAAACCAAGTGGAAACTTACGATGATTTACCGGTGGCTAAATCCGCTGATGCGGATCATGTTGATGAAAAAGATGTAACCGCAGACGTAGATGCTGAAGTTGAAGTAGAACCGGAAACATCAGCAGTACCATCTGCTTAAAAATACTTTAGACAGTAATCGTTAACTCCCCCCACCTCAATCCTCCCCCAAAGGGAGAGGAAGCTATCCCCTCTTACCGTATTGGTGAGAGGGGATTTTTTTTGTTATAATCATCGCACAAATGTTTCAATAAAACGCAGTATAGAAAACTTGGAGCGATTCATGGAAATTGGCCTGGTTCGTAAAATTGACATCGATAAAGAAATGCAGCAATCTTATTTAGATTATGCCATGAGTGTAATTGTCTCACGCGCATTGCCCGATGCCCGTGATGGGCTTAAACCTGTCCATCGCCGCATACTATATGCTATGTACGATATGGGTATGAGCCCAGATAAGCCTTACAAAAAATCCGCCCGGATCGTGGGTGAGGTTTTGGGGAAATATCATCCTCATGGAGATATGGCTGTTTATGATGCTATGGCACGCATGGCGCAAGACTTCTCTATGCGCTACTTATTGGTGGATGGACAGGGTAACTTTGGCAGTCTAGACGGTGATTCACCTGCGGCTATGCGTTATACCGAAGCTCGTATGACCTCGTTGGTAACCCACATGCTGGCTGATATCAATAAAGACACGGTAGGCTTTTTGCCTAACTTTGATGATACACTTACAGAGCCAGAGGTGCTCCCCTCTGCTTTTCCAAACTTGTTGGTTAATGGAGTCACTGGCATTGCTGTGGGAATGTCCACCAGCATCCCGCCACATAATTTAGGGGAAGTGGTAGATGCTTTAGTTTATATGTTGGATAAGTGGGAATCAATCGATGATATCAACGTGGCCGACTTGATGAAATTCATCAAAGGGCCGGATTTCCCTACAGGCGGCATCATTCTAGACCAATATTACGAAGGTGGTTTGCAAAGAGCTTATGGTTCGGGGCGGGGGCGTATTCGAGTGCGTGCTCGCGCTCATATCGAAGAAATGAGTCGTGGACGGCATCGTATTGTCGTAACCGAAGTTCCCTACATGATCAACAAAACCACGTTGTTGGAACGCATAGCCAAGCTGGCGCGAGAAGAAAGGGTTGAGGGAATCGCAGATTTGCGCGACGAATCAGACCGCCTGCAGGGGGTAAGAATTGTGATCGAATTGACCAAAACTGCCGACCCCGATGAAGTGTTGCAATATTTATACAAGCATAGCACTATGCGCACTACATTCAGCCTCATTATGCTGGCATTGGTCAATGGCGAACCGCGCATGCTCAGCTTGAAACAGGCGTTGACGGTGTATGTGAATCATCGAATAGAGATAGTCCAGAGGCGCAACGAATATAAACTGAAGCGCGCTCGTGAGCGGGAACATATTCTCGCGGGTTTACGAGTAGCTCTTGATAACCTGGATGAAATCATCGCTACAATTAGAAGGTCACAGCGTGTGGATACAGCGCGTAAAAACCTAATCCGAAAGTTCAAACTTAGTGAGAAACAAGCCCAAGCAATTTTGAATATGCCGCTGAGACGCTTAGCCTCCTTGGAGCGCAAGAAAATCGAGATCGAGCATAAAGAAATCAAGGTAAAAATCAAGTCATTGGAAGCTTTGCTCGGCTCGCCCACGGAGATGCGCACAGTGATTGCGAACGAACTGAAGGCGATCAAAGAAAAATACAACGACCGCCGATGTACGCAAATTGTATCTTTGGATGAAGACCAGCGAGATGAAACTCCGGCCCGGTTGACCAACTTGCTAGACGATAAAACAGTTTGGGTTTCAATCATGCCGGATGGCTTAATCTCACGCAATATGCGCAAGCGACGTCCCCGTATAAGCGGCACGGCTGCACCGGCGATGTTGATTCAAACTAATACTCGCGACACGTTATATTTAGTCACCGAGGATGGGGAAACTGCTTCGATACCTGTTCATTCGCTCCCCGAGGCAGAGGAACCACCAAATGGAGTCCCGTTCCAGCAGGTCACACCATTGGTGGAAAATGACAAGGTAGCTGTACTGTTTTCGCTGCCCCCCAACCATGAACTAGCCCCGGATTGGTACGTTATGACTGTGACGCGGGACGGCAGGGTAAAGAAAACCGCTGTGGAAGAGCTGCCTGGCCCGACGGCTAGCCCTTTCACATTGGTGAAAGTGAACGACGGTGATCGTTTAGTCTGCGTCCGTCTGAGCGATGGCGAGAAGGATGTCCTCATCACAACCGCGGGCGGCATGGCCATCCGCTTCTCGGAAGAGGATGTGCGCCCAATGGGGTTGGTCGCTGCTGGGGTGCTGGGGATCAAGCTTGATGCTGGAGACGAAGTTGTCAGCGCAGAGTTACTACCTCAGCGGGGCAAAGTTTTCTTGTTGGCGTCTAACGGTCGCGGCAAACGAGTGGAACAGGACGAGTTCCCCACACAGGGGCGTTATGGAAAGGGTGTTATTGCTTGGAGATTGCTAAAAAATGTACGTTTGGTTGGTTGTACAATTGGCACGAAGACAAGCGAGCTAACCATCCATTTGGACAAATACGCTGCTAAGTTAGCACACGTTGGGGATGCGTCGATTCAAACACGTGCAGCCACGCGCGGCAAAGAGGTGCAGGAAATTCGTTCCGGTGATCGTATATTGCGGATGAATGTTCCTTTGGATTTGCCGCGGCCTGTTAAATAGACGGTCGGACTCCAAAACCTAATTTTGAGCAAGCACGTTTGACCAGCAATTCCCGTTTTGACTAAAACCAGACTTCGGAAGTCTTCGGATGCCTTTTTGTTAGCGAAATATGTCGTTCGAGACTTCCGAAGTCTTGCCTCTTCTTCATAATATCGGGAATTGC
>JAYELX010000021.1:0-6003 GCA_034717875.1 Chloroflexota bacterium
TCCCATCATCGCCGAAGACCTGGGGGAAATCACGCCTGATGTGATCGAACTTCGGGATCGATTCAATCTCCCCGGCATGAAAATACTCGTCTTCGCTTTCGACGGCGATGCCAACAATGATTTTCTACCGCATAATTACAATCCCAATTGTGTGGTCTACACCGGCACTCACGACAATGATACGGCGCGAGGCTGGTACGATCGCGCAGATGAAGGTGCTCGCGATTTTGTTCGACGTTATCTGTCTTGTGACGGCCGAGATATCGCCTGGAATTTGCTTCGGGCAGCATGGTCATCGGTGAGCGTCTTTGCTCTGGCACCCATGCAGGATTTCTTGAATTTGGGCAATCAGGCCCGCATGAATTATCCCAGCACAGCCAGGGGAAATTGGACTTGGCGGATGGGAGCGCATGCCCTGACAGATACCTTGCTGCAGCGTTTGAAAGAGATCAATCGCCTTTACGGGCGGCTTGCGTCGTGATAGGAAAATGACAGGATAGGGCGTGACGAAAGTCATCGCGGGTTGTCAGACAATTGACATTTGAGTGAATATTTGCTACACTATCAATTGTCAGACAATTGGCAAGGTAGTCCTCCTCCGGTTACCCGACTACTTGATCTGTTTGACCACTCGGACTATGCGACCACTTGGACTGTGTGACCAACTGACCACGCGACTAACAAATTACATGACTACCCTCCTCGTTCGCAACGCTCAAATTTTGGTGACTATGGATAACCACCGACGTGAAATCGCGTCCGGTGGTTTTTTTATTCGCGATGGCTTCATCGAGCAAGTCGGGCCGACTTCAGAGCTGCCCGAAAACGCCGACGAAATTCTCGATCTCAGCGGCCACATCGTTCTTCCGGGGCTGATCAACACCCACCACCATTTCTACCAGACCCTGACCCGCGTCGTCCCCGCTGCCCAGGATGCTAATCTCTTCAACTGGCTGAAAACCCTTTACCCGATATGGGCGCGCATGACCCCGGAGCATATCCGTGTCTCCACTAAAACCGCCCTCGCTGAGTTGGCCCTCTCGGGTTGCACCACCGCGGCCGACCATCTCTATCTTTACCCCAACGGCTCTAAACTGGACGACGAAATCCACGCCGCCCGCGAAGTTGGTCTGCGCTTGCAGGCCTCGCGCGGCTCCATGAGTCTGGGTGAGAGCAAAGGCGGCCTGCCCCCCGACTCCGTGGTCGAAGACGAAGACTACATCCTGCGAGAGTCCCAACGCCTGATCGAAGAATATCACGACCCCAGCCCTGGGGCGTTTACTCAAATTGTGCTGGCCCCCTGTTCACCTTTCAGCGTGACCGGTGACTTGATGCGTCAGTCTGCATCCCTGGCGCGTGAATACGGTGTCAACCTGCACACCCATCTGGCCGAAACCAAAGACGAAGAAGACTTTTGTCTCCAGCTTTTCGGCCATCGCCCGGTTGCTTATATGCAAGAAGTCGATTGGATTGGCAATGACGTTTGGTTTGCCCACTCGGTGCATCTCAACGCAGAAGAAATCCGGGTTTACGCTCGAAGTGGCTGTGGAGTGGCGCATTGCCCCACATCCAATATGCGTTTGGCTTCGGGCATCGCCCCAATTATGGATATGCTCCAGGCCGGTGTCAAAGTTGGATTAGGGGTGGATGGCTCTGCCAGTAACGATGGCTCGCATATATTGGAAGAAGTACGCATGGCGCTGATGGCGGCGCGGGTAAGAGAAGGAGTTGTGGGGTCATCCCTCACCCCTGACCCCGCACTTACCCCTGATCTTGCCCTCACCCCAACCCTCTCCCAAAGGGAGAGGGAGTCAGACTCCCCTCTCCCCGTGGGAGAGGGGCTGGGGGTGAGGGAAGCGAGAGGCCTGATGACTGCCCGCCAAGCCCTGGAATTAGCCAACCGCGGCAGCGCCTCGATTTTAGGCCGCACCGACATCGGCTCCCTCGCACCTGGCAAATGTGCCGACTTTATCGCCATTGACCTCAACCGTTTGGATTATGCCGGCGCACTCCATGACCCGGTCGCGGCCACCGTTTTCTGCGCCCCCGTCAAAGTGGATTACAACGTTGTGGGTGGGGAGTTCGTGGTCAAGGATGGCGAATTGGTAACTCTGGATATTGGTAGATTGGTGGAAGAACATAATCGATTAGCGAATCAATTGCTGGAAGGTTAAACATGAGTAAAGCAACCAAAACAGATGTTCAAGAAATTCTTGATGGTCTTGACCCGATAGATTGGGTGCAAATGGAATTGACAGCCAGCCTCTCACCAGCCGATCGGGTTCTAGCTGGAATGCGCGCAGCAGAATTCGTTAAGTCAGCTTTGCGTGGCACTTTTTCACGCCAATTCCCTGAATTGTCCCTTCCAGAATTAAATATGAAAATTCTAAGATATTTGACACCTGTAAGGATGCCAGAAAAATGAGTGCGATTAGTTTTTATCTTCGTGTTCTACAAGCATTAGATCAAATTGACGCGCCTTACATGATTGTAGGCTCGTTTGCCGGGTATGCTTTTGGTATTACGCGTGCGACTTTGGATATTGACATTATCGTGGCGCTGAAAGAAGAACACTTTGACGCTTTGTCTGAGAAATTTCCACTACCACGTTATTACGCAGACCCTGTAATGATACGAAATTCCGTTCGTATGGGGATTATGTTTAATTTAATCGATACGCAGGAAGGGGTAAAAGCTGATTTAGTGCCTCTAAAAAGAGAGCCTGAATACTTTCTTGCTTTCGAGCGCAGAATACAACGCAAATTCAAAGACCTTGATGGTAGAACTTTCGATGCTTGGTGCGCTCAACCGAGCGATATTATCATCGGAAAACTCATGGCGTGGACAGAGGGGCGTTCTAACAAGCATCCCCAAGATATTTATTCAATTATTGCCTTTTCCCTGCGCGGTTTTAGCGATATTCCAATTGATTTCTCGGCAATCACATCTAAAGCTGCAAAAATGGGAGATGAAACCCTAAAGCTGTGGAAAGGTATAGTAACTGACGCAAAACGAGAAATTGCAGTCCAAAAAGGAATCGCCCAATGACCCCACAAACCATAACAACCCGAACCCGCAGCCTCGTCGCCGTCGCCATGGGCCGCACCCCTGCTGATCTCGTTATCCGCAACGGGCAGTGGGTTTGTGTCCAGTCCGGCGAAATTATTCCCCATACCGATATAGCCATCAAAGGCGAGCGGATCGCTTATGTGGGCGAAGATGCTTCTCACGCCATTGGCGAAAATACTCAGGTTATAGATGCTGATGACCGCTACCTGGTTCCGGGCTTAATAGACGGGCACATGCACGTTGAATCGGGCATGGTCACGGTGACCGAATTCGTGCGCGCCGTGGCCCGCCGCGGCACGACGGCCATGTTTGTAGACCCTCACGAAATTGCCAACGTTTTCGGACTTAAGGGCGTCAAACTGATGGTTGATGAAGCCGCCGGGCAGCCCATTCACGTTTGGGTGCAGATGCCCTCGTGTGTGCCCTCCGCCCCTGGGTTGGAGACCCCTGGCGCGTCCCTCGGTCCCGACGATGTGGCTGAGGCCATGACCTGGGATGGAATCATCGGGCTGGGCGAGGTGATGAATTTCCCCGGGGTGTTCCTCGGCGACGAGAAAATGCACGCCGAAATGGCTGAAACCCGCGCGGCCGGAAAAACCATCGGCGGGCATTATGCCTCCCCCGATTTGGGATTGCCGTTTCATGGCTATGTGGCCGGCGGCCCGGAGGACGATCACGAAGGCACTTGCGTCGAAGATGCAATCGCCCGCGTCCGGCAGGGGATGAAGGCTATGCTGCGTTATGGTTCGGGTTGGCACGATGTGGCCGCACAGGTGGGCGCTATCACCGAGCAGGGACTCGACTCCCGCCATTTTATCCTCTGCACCGATGACTCCCACTCCGAGACATTGATCAACGAGGGACATATAGACCGCGTTGTGCGCCACGCTATTGATCAAGGCCTGGAGCCTATCACCGCAATCCAGATGGCGACCCTCAACCCAGCGGAACACTTCGGGATGGGGCGCGACATTGGGCAGATCTCCCCCGGCAGGTATGCAGATGTTATTTTAGTCGGGAGCCTCACCCAATTCCGGGCAGAATGTGTCATCGCTAAAGGGCAAATCATCGCTGAAGAGGGGAATATGCTTGTTGATCTGCCCTCTTATCATTATCCAAAATGGGCGACAAATTCCGTCCATCTTGGCAAAACGTTGACCGCGGAAGATTTTTGCTTGCTAGCTCCCTCTCCCCGCGCGGGAGAGGGCCGCGGTGAGGGTGTCGTCATGGCCAACGTCATCGGCGTGATCGAAAACCAGGCTCCCACCAAGCATTTGCGATTAGAAGTTGCTGCAAAGGATGGCGAAGTACCCGTCGATATTGACGGTGACATTCTCAAGATTGCGCTGGTCGAAAGGCACAAAGGCTCTGGCCGGGTTCAAGTTGGATTGGTGCATGGGTTTGGATTCGATTTGCCCTGTGCGGTTGGATCCACTGTGGCACACGATTGCCACCAGATGGTGGTGGTCGGCAGCGATGAAGCTAATATGGCGGTTGCGGCGAACAAATTGGGCCAGATCAATGGGGGCCAGGTTGTGGTCAAAGATGGCGAAGTGATTGGTCAGGTGGAGTTGCCTATCGCCGGGTTGATGTCGAATGAACGAGTCGAAATTGTTGCCGAAAAAGCTGCCGCTGTCTTGGATGGAATCCGATCCTGCGGCTGCACGCTCAATAATCCCAACATGCAGCTTAGTTTGCTGGCTTTGGTCGTAATCCCGGAGTTGCGAATATCAGATTTAGGGCTGGTTGATGTTACCAAGTTCGAGTTTGTGCCCGTATTGGTAGATTAGTAGGTTGGTAAATTGGTAAGACCAATTTCCAATATACCAACTTACCAGTCTCCCAATATGCCAATCCCCAACAAAAATTATGACCCGAAACTTATACCAACGTCTCGATACTATTATAAGTGCTACTGAGCCGGGCGGACGTCTGCTCTCTGAGCCGCGGTTGGCCGAACAATTAGGTGTCTCACGGGCTACTCTGCGAGAGACCATGCGAACCTTCGAAATGCAAGGGCGTATTCGCCGTCGCCAGGGCGTAGGCACGTTTGTTGTGCATCCAACCAAAGTAATCGAGAGCGGTTTGGAGGTTCTCGAAAGTATCGAGACGCTGGCCGAGCGGGCTGGTTTGCATGTTTCGATGGGGAAATTACGTGTAACGAGTTGTGAAGCTGATGACAATTTGGCAGAGCAATTGAAGATAGAAGTTTCTTCGAAGCTGGTTTGTGTTTCGAGGGTGATACTAGCAGATGATTACCCCGTGGCTTTTTTGATCGATAAGCTCCCCGACAAATTTCTTAGTAACGATGAGGTCAACGGTGGTTTTAGCGGCTCTGTGTTGGATTTGCTGCTTCGTCGAGGATCGCCCTTGTTAGGAAGTTCCCGCTGTGAGATCAAAGCTATTGCCGCGGAAGTGGCTGTGGCTCGCGCTTTGGATATTCAACGCGGTGATGCTGTTTTGTGTTTCGATTCGCTATTGTTCACGATTGAAGGCGAGCCAATAGATTATTCTTTGAGCTATTTTTTACCCGGTTATTTCAAGTTTCATGTAGTTCGCCGGGTGGGTTAGTGAGTCAGGAAACCAGTGGATTAGGAATCAGGAAATTAGTAGATCAGGAATCAGGAAACTCGTAGATTAGGAATGAGGGTCCGGGTGACGTATGGAAAAGGGTAAGAGCGGTTTTGAAGATTTGGATTGCTATAAGCTGGCTTTGAAAGTTGTGCGAGAAGCTTATCGTGTCAGTCGCTGTTTGCCGCCAGACGAGAAATACAATTTGGCAACTCAAATTCGCCGTGCTGCGGTAAGTGTTACACTCAATATTGCTGAAGGATATGGACGCTATCACTATCTGGATAGCTTGCGCTTTTATTATTTTGCCCGTGGTTCGTTGGAAGAAACGCTCAGCGCCTTCATTCTTTGTAATGAGATTGG
>JAYELX010000022.1:0-6002 GCA_034717875.1 Chloroflexota bacterium
CAGCGCGTAAATCAAACAAGATATATCCTTCCCCCTCGATGACGACGGGGTATTCCTCAGTTAGATTGGCGTGCAGCTTGGCCTGACGATCAAACTCTTTGAGACGGGTAACCAGAAAATAGTCCATATTTTCGGTGCGATTGGCAAACCATTCATCGAAGCTCATCTCTTCTCCGCCGCGTAATTGGCGGTAGGCCATCGCTTTGCTTTCAGGCCAATTAGTTGTATTGACCCAGCCATAGTAGGCCAAACGGTCGCCGTAATCTTGAGTCAGGGCTATGATTTCGGCATCCCGATCAAGCTGCTCGCCAAGTGCGGCCCAATAGGCAGGTTCGTGGCGATAATCTTCGCGGGCAAGGGTGACGCGAATGTCCCAAAGTTGGATAGCCGCGCCCAACCCAAGCACGCCTATCACGGCCAGACGGAGAAATAGGCTCAAATCCAAGGCGGCGATTTTGCGAAAAACTGCTGCGGCCAGGGGGGATAGCGACAGAGCGACCAGCGGGATCAACGGTAAATGATAGTAGTTGTGGGTCAAGAAATGATAGGGGAAAAATAATCCATAAGTCACATAGCCAGCCCACAATCCCATCAAAAAAGCGCGTTGAGGCCGTTTCTCGAAGGCAAACACGCCCACCAACCCAAATATCATCCCGCTAAAGCCAACAACAGAGGCAATCTCTCCCGCCCAGCGGACGTAATGAGCAGGATCAGTCAACAGTTCGGGGAAAAAACGCCCCTGGAATTGGGAACTCATCTCCAGGGCGAAGAGGCCGTAAAATGTGAAGGCTGCCGCGGGCAAAGCAGAGAGCGCGGCAATGGCCCAAATTTGAACGTCGCGGATGGCGTTCTTTAATCCGCGGTCTGCTAGAATTAGCGCGGCCATGCCGCCAAGCAGCATAAATACTGCCACCGACTTAACCAGGATGGCAATGCCGGCAGCGAGGCCAGCGCTGATGGCCGTCTTCCACGATGGGGATCGATGCCAGCGGAGAAAAGCCCACCAAGCGATCACGAGCCACATTATCATCAGCGGGTCGGGTTGGAAGCTGCGGCTGGCTATGGCGCCAAAGGGAACGAATAGGTAAAATGCTGCTGCGATTATGCCTCCGTCGGGGGAGGTTAAATCTCTGGCCAGGAAATATAAAACTGCCCCACCGACGATCCAGAAGATGGATGAATAGATGCGCGCTACCCAAATCACTTCGCGACCGATGATGCGGTATGTCAGGGAAACGAGTGTCTCGAAGATGCGCGGCTCGATCACGGCTTTAGACTCCAAAGCTTCAATAGCTGCTTCCCGCTGCCATGCCGGGGCTGAATCTATGTTGCGGTAGTGCAGGCCTCTCGCAATCAGGGCAGAGTATAACTGGCGGGTAGAGTGAAAATCCAGCGGGGGATCGGTTAAATCGTAAAGACGGATTCCAAATCCCAAGATAAATATAATCACAAAAGTTGCCCAAAGCAAAGTTGGGGATTGATCGAAGAAGTTTTTATTTTTCATAAAGTGTATTGATGTTTTTTATGCCCAGGGCGTGCATCGAAGCAGGTATTTTCTTGCGCTGCCAGCGATAATAAATAGCTCCCAGCCATCCGGCCCCCAAGATGCTCAGGGCTGCGTAAACGATGCGCTGCCATTCTACGAGCGCAGTCTGCGGATGAAGGCTCAACGAGCGCAGGTAGGATTTTATCGCCGGCCAAGCACACCCGCCATCGAGCAGATAGCGCGCCCGGAAGCGGTGCGCGGCTGCCAAAACTTTGCGCTGATCGCGAGCGATGATTTTGGCTAAATCTGGTTGTGTTTTCATCCAATCGAGGAGACGGTAAGCGTCTTGACTGAAAGCGGCTGCCTGGGCCACATTTTTTGCATCGGCGTGGTGTCGGGCAAAGGCCCAAACTGAGGGGATGTGGCCAATTTCTGCCAGTTGGGCAATCCGCAGCCAGAGGTGGTGATCCAACAAAAAATGATAAGATTCGTGTAAATACCCAGCCTGCTCCAAGATTTCACGGCGCATGAATACGGCTGGTTGGCATATTATGTTGAATGCCACCAGGCCTTTCAGCCCCCAATCATCGAAAACGAGATCGTTGAGGGGGTGGCCGGATTGATCGAAGCTGACCGCGTTCCCGTAGAGCATGCCAGCGTGGGGGCGTTTTTCCATTTCTGCCACGGCCTGGGGAATGGCTCCGGGAGCGTATAAATCGTCCGAGTTCAGCCAGGCGACGATATCGCCACTGGCGCGCTGTAAGCCTTTATTGATGGCCTCCGCCTGTCCCGAGTCCGGTTCGGAAACCCACCAAGCCAGTTGGTCTGCGTATTTGCGGATGATGTCCACGCTGCCATCGCTGGAGCCGCCATCTACGATGATGTACTCCAGATTGGGGTAGTTCTGCCCCAATACAGAGCGGATGGTTTGCTCCAGGTAATCGGCTTGATTGTAGGATGGGGTCACAATGGTAACGGGCAGCATGCTCTCTCCCATAACTGAAGCAACCTCGAGTAAGATAATGATTTTCCAGGCTTCAACGCTGATCTTTCAGCAGGCGTAAATCATCATCCACCATCATTTGGATCAACTTTTCGAAACTAACTTGGGGCTTCCATCCGAGTCTATCACTAATTTTATACGGGTCGCCGACCAACTGTTTCTCCTCGACAGGGCGATAGTAACGGGGGTCGCGTTTAACGTAATCACGATAATCCAAATCTACGTAGTCAAACGCAATTTGACAGAGATCCCGAATCGAATGTGTTTTCCCGGTGCAGATCACATAATCATCTGGCTTATCGTGCTGAAGCATCCGCCACATCGCTTCGACGTAATCCCCAGCAAAACCCCAATCCCGACGCGCTTCCAAATTCCCAAGGCGGAGTCGATTAGCCCGCCCCAACTTGATCCTTGCGGCCCCGTGCGTGATCTTACGGGTAACGAATTCCAACCCGCGACGCGGGCTTTCGTGATTGAATGAAATCCCCGAGCAGGCGAAGATGTCGTGCGCCTCGCGGTAGTTGACCGTGAGCCAATGGGCGTAAACTTTGGCGACACCGTAGGGGCTGCGGGGGTAAAAGGGTGTGTTTTCTGTCTGCGGCACCTGACGGGGCTTCCCAAACATCTCGCTGGATGAGGCCTGGTAAAAACGCGCCTCAGGATGGGCAAGCCGAATGGCTTCCAATATACGAGTTACGCCCAGCCCTGTGACTTCACCGGTCAGCACAGGCTGCGTCCAAGATGTGGGGATAAAGGATTGGGCGCCTAAATTATAAACCTCGCCGGGCTGGTATTTTTCGACAATGGCCATCAATGAACTCTGATCGTGCAAATCGCCCGGCACGATTTCGATTTCATTTTGGATGTGTTCGATACGTTCGAAATTAATCGTGCTGGAACGACGCACCATTCCAACGACGCGGTAGCCCTTCGAGAGCAGAAGTTCAGCTAGATAAGAGCCGTCCTGGCCGGTAACGCCAGTGATTAAAGCAGTCGGCATGAAATTCTCCTTTGTGAAAGTTTTGTCATTAAGATTTAACGCAGAGGCGCGGAGTAGCAGAGACGCTGAGAAAAGCTGTGTAATTGTTCAGAATGTTAGTAGTGCGTTGCATCTCAAAGATACGCTGCACCACTGTGTTCTATTGTTAAGATTTAACGCAGAGGCGCGGAGTAGCAGAGACGCTGAGAAAAGCTGTGTAATTGCTCAGAATCAAATAATAATGCCTACGGCAGCAGGTGCATTGCACTTTAAAAGTGCGCTGCACCTGCGGGATAGTAAAAGACAGGCTGTTTTCCAACGCCCGATGTGCAATGCATCAAGAGCAGATGCAATGCACATCTCCATTTTGAGCAAGTCCGAATAAATCATAATCGCTTCGGCGATTTCGTCAAGATTTCGATTTATCGACGAGCGAGGGCGTAAATTGTGATGTGACTATGCTGCCCTACCCTTTCGGCAGCCTGGACGTTGACCGACTCCACTGGGAAATCTTGTTTTTCTAAAACCGATTCGATTGTCTGTCCCCTGGGTTCGTTGACTAAAACAACGACACGCTGAAAATCGCTGGCCTGATAGGAAAAAAAATCGCCATCATCCAGATTGTAGAAATCAAAATAGTAGCGGATGGGAGCATCGTCGGGAAAGGTGATCACAACTACGTCATCCGGGGTCAGAATATCTCGAAGATACAGCGTGATCTCTTGGGCGTAGGCTTGAGCTGCATCACGCTTGTGATGATAGGTTGCCCCTGTCCACATCAAGGGCAGACTCAACAGCAGCATGAAGCCTAGTTTCGTAATTACCAACGCCGTAGGCCAGCGCAGCATGATTTTTCCAATTGTGTTCTCGTAGATATAAACCAACCCGGCGGCGGCCCAAATCAAAAAGATGGGCACGGCAAATAACCACATACGGTCAAATGGAGCTACTCGTTGAATCACCACCACCGCGCCTGAAAAAAACACCAAAACCAGGGGAAAAGCGACTTTGTGCTGCGCGTTTTTATGTCGCAGAAACAATGCTGCCCCAAATCCGATCACAAGTGACCAGGTTAGCGTTCGAGGAACACCTTTATTAAAAACCGTCCAAGTACCCTTGAACCGACGGGTAAGCAATTTCCAAAAACGCCCCCACTCAAGTGCTTCGACAAATGTGTTGCTAAAAACTTGGTCTAAGCCGTTGACGATAAAAACAGGTGTGTATAAAACAAAAACCAGCAAAACGGTCAAGATACACAAGATGAATAGTCTTTTGATGAAAGACATATCATATACCGTGACGGTATCCTTAGAAAGCCACGATAGCAACAACCAAAGACCAATCGCCCCAAACGGATACAGCATCGTCGGCACCGTATAAAATCCCAGCGTCGAGACCACGATCATCAGCGCCCAGGCTGCTCGATTCCTGTGAAACTTGACATAGGTTCCCAAGCTCATCAGCAGAAGTGTGCAGAGTGTCATCAGCGTGTACCCGCGCGCGTTGGTAGAATAATTGACCAGGATGGGGAAAAAGGCGATCATACTGGATGCTAAAA
This sequence comes from Chloroflexota bacterium, assembly GCA_034717875.1. Classification (GTDB taxonomy): domain Bacteria; phylum Chloroflexota; class Anaerolineae; order Anaerolineales; family UBA11858; genus JAYELX01. Next base: position 5,027 of record JAYELX010000022.1, read on the forward strand.
TCGCAGCCTCAGCATTGAAAAACGCTCTGGCGGCCAGGTATCCTGCCGGAACCAGGGCGATGCCAGCGACAAAGGCCGGCAATCGCACCACCCAGGGCTGGTTGCCAAATAAGCGGTATGCAAAATGCACCAGAATGGAATGGAAGATGTGATTATTGGGAAGATGATAGTCCGAGATGATCCGCAGCATAGGGCGCGACGCAAAGATGTTGAAGGTGTAGGCCTCATCGTAACGCATCGGTCGGGATAGAAAAGTTGCGCTGTTGATGATGCCCAGCAGAAAAATTACGCCGAGCAGATAGCCGTGCCATTTTTCCATCTCCATCGAACGCAGGGCTGAAAACATAGCGCGGATATCTTCAATAAATATTCCCCAAGCCCGGTTCACAAAAACCAATATGTTCCCAACAACTGGCTGCGTTTTCTTTCGGGCTGCGCCGGTCAAGCCGGCCGCTGCAACCAGCACTATACCGATCCACTTTGCAGGAGATAATTGCGCTTGCACAGCGGGAGTAAATGACTCCAGATCACCGTCGCTGGGAAAAGTGTCGAGGCAGGACTTGACCGCATCGAATGGCAGGGTGGTGAGTAAAATGAATGCAATTCCCACCATCAAAGCCGCGCTGATGAAAATTCTCCAAATGGTTTTTGCGAAGGTGGTGCTAATATTCATACGTTCTTTGTGCATTAGGTATTATAGAGAAGGAAATGTATCATCTCAATAACTTGAGGCCGCCTAAAGCGTGCCACACGGTCGCTTGGCATGCATCCGCATGCAACAATTTTGTGTACCGAAGGTACGCAGAGCGCGCAAGAAGTTGAACTTTTCGAAAAATCAGATAGAATTAGCACAAGATACCGAAAATTTCGGATTTCTCCTGTTTTTTTTAAAAAGTCACGGTATGGTCCAAAGGGTCTGTTTTTTCATTAAGCTCACCCTTATAATTTGTGCAAGCCGCCTACTTATAGATTGCAG
>JAYELX010000023.1:0-5984 GCA_034717875.1 Chloroflexota bacterium
GGCCGAGCCATAGAAACCAGGCGCACACCAGCGTGGTGGACTTGAGGAAAGTTGCCTGCCTGCATCACTGTTCGCAGCACTGGCTCGATGGCAGTTACAATCGATCCACAAAGCAGATCAATGTCGTAATCGAATAAAACTGGGCTGAGATGAGTACTTGGTCCCAATAGGATGACGTGCGCCTGAGGTGAACAAAGTTTCAACAGGCCATCCAACGAGTGATTGATCAACGTCGTCCCGGTGATGGCAACAACGCCAGCTTCGGGGATAATGTCGAAGGCGGCGTCCGCTGGAAGGTCTCCTGGCTCTGGACGTTTTTCCAGAATGATCAACTCTCCGACGCGTGTGCGCAGCCGGGGGACGAAAGGGAAATGCCCGATGAGGACAACCGTCTTGCCTTCACCATGCTTGGCGATAACTTCCTCGGCGTTCAAGTTAACCCAGGCATCAGGCTGTGGCGGAATCAAAGCGTTGATTGCTGCTACTCCAACGCTGGCCAGCACAGGCTGCTCTGACTGAGCCAGCTCGGCTAATTCCAGCCCAGATAGAGTCTCCAGGTGTCCCGCTTGAGGCACGTCTGGCTCACCGTGGCGGTAACATTCGTTGGTTAGTGAAGATGCCAAACCGCAGCGTCTTTCGCCTTCGATTTCGGCGACGACTGCTGTCCAGTGTGAACCAATACAAACCTGGAGAGTCTCGCCGTTAGGCAGGGTGGACAGCAATCTGTTTGATAGTTCCATATTAATGTGTTGTCAGGATTATAAGAGCTTGAGCAAAATTCTCGTCGGATTCAGAGCGAACGTCGGTCGAGTACTGCGAAACAATGTATCGAGACCAGTGAGCGGGTTATCGCGGTTGCGAAGCATACCATTGGCGAGATGTGCTTGGTCTCGATACATTTTCTCTCAATGCTTGGGTATTTAATGACCAGATAAAATATTTAGCTGTGGCCCTTTCCGTGCATAATACCTTCCTCGCAGGGGACGGCCACACTTAGTTCTCCACCTAGATAATTTTTCAAAGCAGTCTTAATCGTACCAGTTGCTCCGGTTGCGGCTTTGATGTTGTATTGTTGGAAGAGACTAACAGCTCTGCGCCCCATTCCCCCACTTAGCATCACATCGGCGTTATGCTCTTTTATGAGGGTTGGCACCATATTGGGTTGATGGTTTTCGTAATATGGGTTGCTGATTATTTCTACTGTTTGAACTTCGTTTTCTACTACATCTACAAAGGCATAAAAAGGACAGCGTCCGAAGTGATAAGCTACATCGCTGTCTAAGCCATTATTGGTTTCCACTGAAATTGCAATACGCATGTGGGGGTCTCCTTGTTTGTTAGTCTGAGTGGTTTGAGTGGTCTAAATGGTCTGAATGGTCTGAGTGGTCTGGCTAGCGGTTGATTAGCATTGTTAGTTGAGCAGCGCCCACATAACCTTCAATCGTTATGTCCTGAGAAATGACTCCCGGAACCTGGGCGATGGCCTGTTTGATTTGCTGCGCTAGATGCACTGCAATTGGGCAAACGGGCGACGATGGCCGGAAGGTATATTTTACTCGACCATTCTCGGTTACTGTAAGGTTTTCGATCAAGCGCATGCGCACCACGTTTGCTTGGGTTTCAGGGTCGATGACCAGATTCAAACGGGTGAGAATCAACTCTTCGAGTTTTTCTGATTCTTCGTTAGTCATGGTTGGATATCCTTTAATTTAGATGCAACTTTGTCCCAAACGTTACCTAAAGCATGGCTGATCGGTGCATCTGGAGCATAATGTGTAACCGTCTGCCCCTGAACCATTGCTTCGGTCACCAGCGTGTCAAAGGGGATTTTACCAACAACTTGAATTCCCTTTTGGCGGCAGAATTCTTCGATCTCGGCTGCACCCTGAGGATATATATCAGCTTTATTGATGCATACTAAAGCGGGTACGTCAAAATGGTCTGTGGTTTCCAAAACCCGGCGCATATCATGCGCACCGGATGCGGTTGGCTCTGTGACGATCAGGGCCAGGTCGGCACCTGATACCGCTGATATAACCGGGCAGCCAATCCCCGGCGGGCCATCCACAAGTACCAGGTCGTAGCCTTCGTCCATAGCTAACAAACGTGCTTGCTGTTTGACCAGCGTGACCAGCTTGCCCGAATTTTCCTGGGCCGCGCCTAAGGCGGCATGGAATAGGGGGCCATAGCGGCTTTCGGAGCGGAACCATTGCCCGACAACTTGGTCGTGCATAGTGATAGCGTCTACCGGGCACTGGTACACGCAAGCCGCGCAGCCATCGCAGGCTATGGTGTCAACAATGGGGAGATCAGGGATTGGCGCGTTGGGTGTGTCTGACTCCGCGACGCGCATAATCGCTAGCCGGTGGAATTGTGGTTGGGAGGCGTCGCCAATAGCATCAAAGCGGCAGACTTGCTCGCAAATTCCGCACCCGGTGCAGGTGTCCCAATCAATTTTGGCGAATTGGCCGCCGCGGAAATCTTCACGGGAGAGGATCTTCGGGGAGAGTACCAATTCAAGGTTGGCTGCGTCCACATCGGCATCGGCCAAGACGGTACGGAAAGGAGCATCACTTCGAGATAGCAGATGGGCAAATGCAGCCGTGACACTGGTTTTACCGGTGCCGCCTTTACCACTGAGGATCACTAATTGTTTCATTGTGCGCCCCCTGCCTCAACTCTATTTCCAATCTGTCTGTATAATTGCATGAATTGCTTTTCATATTTGGGATCAATATCAAGCAGCGTTTTACCTTGTGCAATCCCTTCTCCAATTTTGCGTTCCAGGGGGATGCGCATTAAAATGGGCAAATTTACCTCGTGGCAATATGCCTCGACGCCAGCATCGCCGATTCCGTCGCGGTTGATGATGACTCCGGCAGGGATATTGACTTCTTGTGTCAATTCGTAAGCCTGACGGAGGTCGTGCAGCCCAAAGGGAGTTGGCTCGGTGACCAGGAGCACGAAATCTGCTCCCCGAACGGATTCGACCACCGGGCACGAGGCTCCGGGAGGCGAATCCAGCACCACTATGTCAGCGTCCATATAATTCCGCCACTTTTTTAGCTGGCTGATGACCGGGACGGCCATCGGCTCACCAATATTGAGCAAGCCGTGCCCGAAATCGATTCCATCGGAGGCAAGTCCGCCCTCTAAGATGCCCAATGTCTGCGGTACTTCTGTGATCGCGTCTTCGGGACAAACCAGGGCGCAGCTTCCACAGCCGTGACACATTTCGGGGAAAACAAGCGTTTGCCCGCCAAGCACGACTATGGCGTGGAATTGGCACACTTCGGCGCAGCGTCCGCAACCGGTGCATAGATCGGCATCCACTTTGGGGATCTGCATATCGACGTTTTTGCGTTGGTCCAGGTTAGGCTGAATGAAAATGTGAGCGTTGGGCGCTTCAACGTCGCAATCTAAACAGGATATGGATAAATTATTTCTGGAGAGTGTCTGAGCGAGAGAGGTGGCAACGGTTGTTTTACCGGTGCCGCCTTTCCCGCTGGCGACTGCGATAATCATTTGTAGTGCTCCTAGCGATGCAGGCTGTTGCCAGTGGCGGCGTTGACCTGCTTCAACTCGCCGGCCAGGAATTTTTCGAGCAGTTCTTGCGGTGTCCCGCCATCCGCCACAAAGGCTTGGATGTCAGCCGCATCAAGAGCGGAAAAGGCGTTGGGGCCGTAACGTCCACTGATGATGGCTTCTACTCCATTGCTGGAAAGAAACTGCACCGCCTGAGGGCCAGCTCCACCGCGAGCGGCAACAGCGGGGTTTGGTTTTGCTTCCCAGTCACGGGTCTCGGAATCGATAAAAACAAAGTAATCACAGCGCCCAAAGCGAGGGCTGAAGGCTGTATCAAATTTTCCGTCTAATGAAGTAATTGCAAGTTTCATGTTTTATCCTTTGGTAGTGGTTAGAATTAACTTTAACTGATGATTTGCGTGAAATAGGTGCTAGTCACTTTATTACATCGCATTAAGCGTACTTTGTGAGCCGCTGAAGGAACAAATTTCAGGATTTTATTCTCTCGCGAAAGTGACTGTCGCCCTTCTTTAGCTATGACCGGTCTTCGTACAGCATGCCCTTCGAGGTACCTGACCGAGCTCATGCATACAACGACCCTAAAGGTCTAGGATTGAAGACCTTTAGGGTCGATCTTCTATATAAAAAACTATTCACGCGCCATTTGCGTATTGCATTTGGGGCATTTCATATTGTAGCATGGTTGCCCAACTTGGTGCTTGGTTTTGTGTCCACAGTTGGGGCAAATGCAGTAGCCACTAGGGCCAGCAGCTTTGGAGCCGCCCATTCGACCGGGGCCGCGGCCTTTGCCACGTCCACCGCCTTGACCTTGGCCTCTTCCTTGTCCTCGTCCCATAATACTCACCTCCTTTGTGTCTGAAAACCTTAAGGGTCTCTGTACTCAGGGCAATCGTATATTGAAAATAAACACCGACGATCGCCGATGTCTCCGGACCGAGGCGTGTGAAAAACGGGCCTAGACGGCTGCACCGCTCGGTCGGGAGACCTTCGCTATTATTGATTGGTGTCAAACGCAATCACCCTGTCTCTGTACTTAAGGCCCTTAGGGTTTTGTAGCTATTGACTTATTTCTCCAGTTCGTCGAGGCGATCATTGATACGCTGGAGAGTGTCTTGTAATTGTGCGGCTTGGGCTTTGAGAGCACCAACTTCTTGCTCTGGCGCAATTGGCGTTTGGACGTAAGGTTGGGCAGGAAAAGCTGGGAAAACCCCACCTTGTCCCCAACCACCACGTCCGCGCCCAAATCCTGCTCCACGTCCAAATCCACGCCCAAAGCCTGCCCCCCCACGCCCAAACCCACGGCCTGGGGCTGTGGCAAAGCCGGGAGCATTAACTCCAGAGCAATAACCCGCTCCTCTTCCTGTCATTGGGCCTTGTCCTTGTGGTCCTGTTCTATCTCCGAATGGCATTTTTTGCCTCCTTTTTGGTAAATTGGTAAAAAAATAGATTGATAAATTGGGGATTGGTATATTGGTTACCAATATACCAGCATACCAGTTCCCAGCAAACCAGCCCCTAACGGCGGTTTCTCCGCTGTCGGCGGCGTTTTCCTTGTTCTCTTCCACGCCCTCTCTCTGGCCGCCCTCTCCCTTGTCCTCTTCCTAGTCCTTGCCCGCGACCATTGCTTTGTCGGGACGTATTGCGAGCAAGAGATTGTGTATTTGCGCTCTGGGGCGATGCTTTTATCGAGCGGGAGCGACGTTCTAACCAATCCACGGCCAGGGATGCTAAACGTGGTAAAACCCCAATGATCGCAGTCCCAACAGACGCCACCAGCGAAGTGGGAACGGGTTTCGTTTCTAGCTCAGGGGGAAGCACTTCGATTTTGGAAGCAGGTACAGTAGACAGAGATTGCTCTTCGACAACATCAGGCTGTTCCATTAACTGAATCGCGTCCTGAGGGCACTCATACATACACACCTGACACTCTTCGCACAGGTCTTGCTCGATGGATGCTGTATTATTGCGCAAAGTGATCGCACCAGTTGGACAGATATCTGCACAGATGCCGCAGCCATCACATCGTTTGCTATCAATATAAATCATCTAAAATCACCTCTGTGGCTAAACTTTTTGTTCATAAACCTGCAACAAGCTATTTATTTCATCGCGGGCTTGGTGTAAGTCGTTAACCCATTCCGTCAGGTACGTCTCTCCCTCTGGCACGATTTGGTAAACACGCCGTTTGGGGCCTTGACTATCGTCATCCCAGTGAGATTCTACCCAGCCAGCGTCTTCCATATCGCGTAGGGCCCGGTACACTAAACTGGGGTCGAGACGTTTGCCATCAAAGCCAAATCTACCCAATCTATCTAATAGGCTATATCCGTGTCCTTCTCCTTGCGTGAGTGCTACAAGCAAACAAGGCTTCAAAAAGCCCCGCACTCTCCGACGTCGGCGTCTCCGTCCACGATGCCTTTCACCTCCCCTTCCTCTTC
>JAYELX010000024.1:0-4645 GCA_034717875.1 Chloroflexota bacterium
TTGGCTGCAAGTTGAATTAAACAAGGCAGGGTGGGATACAAGCGTACAAACAGCAAATCAAATGGGACATCCCATTCAAAACGTCGTAGCGCAGAGGGGAAGAGGTAATCCCTGGATCATCTTTGGTGCGCATTATGATACCCGGATTTACGCTGATCAGGACCCTGATCCACAAAAACGCAGCCAGCCCGTGCCCGGAGCTAACGATGGGGCTTCTGGGGTAGCAGTCTTGCTTGAACTGGCGCGCACGATTCCGGAAGATTTCCCCGGCGAAATCTGGTTGGTTTTCTTTGATGCCGAAGACAACGGTCAGATCCAAGGCTGGGATTGGATCCTGGGCTCACGCGCCTTTGTGGAACAATTAGATGGTCAACCTGAGGCTGTGCCTGATGGCGTGGTGATCGTTGATATGATCGGAGACGCTGACCTGAACATTAAAATGGAAAGAAGTTCCAATCTTGAGATAACCGCCACCATTTGGAAGCAAGCGGCCAAACTGGGATACAGTCAACAGTTCATGCCGGTGCCAGGACCCCATATCCTCGATGACCACACTCCCTTCCTACAAGCCGGAATTCCCGCCGTTGACATCATCGATTTCGACTATCCCTATTGGCACACCACCGCCGATACATTAGATAAGGTATCAGCGGACAGCCTTCAAATTGTTGGTCACACGCTCCTGGCATGGCTGGAGACAATGAGATAGTGAAGATAAAACCGATAACAACAGTTGGCAAATAATGAAATTTGACTTAAAATTAACCTCATGCGAGTTGTAGAATTACTTGACCAAATACGTTCACAATGGATTGACCAAGTCTCCCACGAATTGGCGCGCGGCGAAAGTGTGCGCGAAAGCTTTCTGGAGCAAATGTCGCGTTATTATAATTTGATGCGCCAGGCTATCATCAGTGGCGATCCGGCCTGGTTGAACGAAGTTTTGGATGAGTGGACTTCGGCTCAGACATTGACCGAACGCGAGCAGCATGAGATCAGTCTGGCTCCAATTCTCACCGAGATAATTATTACGCTTTCTGATGTGGCGAGCGAAAGCTTGAACAGTGATGATGCCCTGGATCTGATCAATGCCATTTTACCGCTGCACACACACGCGCTGGAATACTCATCGCGACAGGAAACGGAAATCTATGTCCAACATATTGCTGATGAGTTAGGAAAAGCTCGTATCTCCCTGGAGCGTCTCGATAAAAGTAAATCGGATTTTATCGCTGTAGCTGCACATGAATTAAAAACCCCATTGACTCTTATCGAGGGATATGCGTCTATGTTAGATAGCTATTTATCAGACGAAGAGAAAGTAAAAACAGCATTGTTGCTAAACGGCGTTAACAATGGCGTCAAGCGATTACAGCGGATTATTGACGACATGATTGATGTTTCATTGATTGATAATGATTTATTACAACTTAACTTTCAAGCTGTTTGGATTAACCAATTGCTGGGGATTGCTCACAAGGAACTTGCTAATGCCACAAAGGAGAGATCATTAAATTTGATTTTCGAAGAATTCCCTGGGTGTAACCAAAAGACTTTCGGGGATCCCGAACGACTATACCAAGCCCTATGGAATATCCTTACGAACGCCGTGAAGTACACTCCCGATAATGGAACCATTCGTGTTAGTGGTCGAAAGTTGCCTGGATTTATCGAGATCACTATCACAGACACTGGTATTGGTATTGTTCCTGAAAGCCTTGACCGCATATTCGAGAAGTTTGCTGGATTAGGAGACGTTTCCCTTCACTCCAGTGGCAAAACAAAGTTCAAAGGCGGCGGACCTGGTCTTGGCCTCCCCATAACCAAAGGAATCATCGAGGCACACGGCGGCAGCATTTGGGTCGAATCTCAGGGCTATGATGAAGAAACATGCCCTGGGTCTACATTTCATGTCTTACTACCCATTCGAAAAGAAACTCCTGACGAAAAAATTGACAAGCTCTTTTCACCTGAGAAATTAGAGTTACCGACAAATACAATATGGCAAAAAAAATAAAAAGAACACAGCCTGCGCGCCCGCGTACCTTTCTCGTTGGAGTTGAATTATTCAACCAGGATAATATCTTAAGTGTAAAAGATTCTTTACAAGAATTGAACCGACTTGCCCAAACGGCAGGTTTGAAAGTCGTTGGATGGGAAACACAAAAATTAACCCATCCAAATCCGAAGACCTTCATCGGTTCTGGGAAAGTAAAAACGATCAAAGCCCTTAGCGAGGAATTCGAAGCTGACGTTATTCTCTTCGATAATGAATTATCCCCTCGGCATCAACGCGAACTTGAGAAAATCTTTGGTGATAATATTCAGGTACTGGATCGCACAGCTCTGATTCTGGATATTTTTTCTCAACACGCCCATACCCGCGAGGGTAGTTTGCAAGTTGAGTTAGCCCAATATGAATACCGTTTACCACGCTTGACGCGCGCCTGGACTCACCTGGTGCGTCAGGCCGGCGGCGGGGCTGGACGCTCCGGCGGCGGCGGTGTGGGTTTGCGCGGCCCAGGCGAGACTCAGCTGGAGGCCGACCGACGCGACATTGGCCGTCGCATTGCCCACTTGAAAAAAGAATTGGAAGACGTTCGAGCGCACCGTCAGCGCCACCGAGCCAAACGCAAGCGATCTCGTATTCCTGTTGTGGCACTTGTAGGCTATACCAACGCCGGAAAATCAACTTTGCTGAACAGTTTGGCTGCATCGGACGTTTATGTTGCCGATAAACTCTTTGCCACACTTGACCCCACCACTCGCCGCGTCGAATTGCCCGATGAGACACCGCTGCTGGTGACTGATACTGTCGGCTTCATCCAGAAGCTGCCTACCACCCTGGTGGCCGCTTTCCACGCCACGCTGGAGGAGATCGCCGAAGCTGACCTATTACTTCATGTGCTGGATATTACTCACCAAAACGTACATGGACAGGCCGAAGCCGTCCATCAAACATTGGCCGAAATCAACGCCGATCATATCCCCATCTTGACGGCACTCAACAAAATCGACCTCCTTGAAAACCCCGGACACGCCCGCGAAGCCCTGGACGAATTCCAAGACGCCGTGGCAATATCAGCCCTCCAAGGCGAAGGCCTCAACGATTTATTGGTAGCCGTACAGGAGAAACTTTTCGAATCGTACACCTCCCTGGAAGTTCAGCTTCCATACAAAGAGGGCGGGCTAATTTCTCTATTTCACAATCAGGGCGAAGTCGAGCGAGTTGAACACAGCAGTCAGGGCGTCTTGATTCAGGGGCGCGTGCCCGGGCGCATTGTAGCGAAATTCAGTGCCTATCTGAAGCAATAAGGGCAAAATCTATATAAGGAAAGATTAGTGGTAAAAAAGTGAGTGAGAGGAAGCTATCCCCTCTCCCACCTTAATCCTCCCCCAAAGCGAGAAGAAGTTGTCCCCTTGCTTTGCATGCTTCGCATCCCTTTGGGAGAGGGCTAGGGTGAGGGTGATTGCCACAAGCCAAAAAATCACTTCCCGACGCGCAAACCTGCCGGTAGGAGTATTTGCATGAGGTGACACTCACCTATATATTCGATTTACGCTCAAAATCATCTTGCTAACCAGCGTGTTTTCTATAGCAAGGTACTTTCACAGGTGACTGTCACTTGGGTTTGTTACTTACTACATAACCACCACACAAGGAAAGTAACCAATGCTGAAACGTTTCAATCAATCTTTGGACGATGTTTCTGAGTATCTATCTAAACGTAAAGGCTTGATACCCCTTATTGGGATAATCTTTGTAGCGATCAATTTCATCCTGAGACTGATTCCCGCTTTTGGTTGGGTTGCCGCTAGTGACGTTTTCCTACACCTGGGGGTAATTTTAGCCATTATTGGATTCATGCTGGCCTGGGCTTTATAACGATAATACACTCTTTTCCCCCACCTCAATCCTCCCCCAAAGGGAGAAGAAGTTGTCCCCTCTCCCTTTGGGAGAGGGCTAGGGTGAGGGCGCGATTGCCACAAGCCAAAAAAACACCTCCCGACGCGCAAACTTGCCGGGAGGTTACTCGTGCCTGGGGGTTATAGCCAATACCGTACAAACGTTTTCCCCCGTTGTAATTTCATCCGGCATCGTCCCATCTCCCTCCCTTAATCCTCCCCCAAAGGGAGAGAAAGTTATCCCCTCTCCCTTTGGGAGAGGGCTAGGGTGAGGGCGCGATTGCCACAAACCAATAAAACACCTCCCGACGCGCAAACCTGCCGGGAGGTTGTCAGTTACTCATGCCTGGGGGTTATAACCAATCCCGTACAAATGTTTTTTCCCCCATTATAATTTCATCCGGTGCAGCGGGGTCCAAGGCCCAACGAATTCGCTCGATCCCCTCGATGATATCTTCACATGCCCCAGCGTAACTCATGCGCAAATATCCCTCCAAGCCAAATGCCGATCCTGGCACTGTCACCACCCAGGCCTTCTCTAGCAGAAAAGCGGCCAATTCTGCCGAATCGGGATTATGTGCGCTGAAATCGGGGAAAAAGTAAAACGCGCCTTGAGGGGCAGTCACATCAACGCCATCGAGATCATTCAGTGCCTGTAAAACGGCTTCGCGAGTAGCAGTGAGGGAAGCCAACAAATCGGTGACCACATCTTGCGGCCCGGTTAATGCTCCCAGGGCTG
>JAYELX010000024.1:4745-5971 GCA_034717875.1 Chloroflexota bacterium
TGAGGGGCAGTCACATCAACGCCATCGAGATCATTCAGTGCCTGTAAAACGGCTTCGCGAGTAGCAGTGAGGGAAGCCAACAAATCGGTGACCACATCTTGCGGCCCGGTTAATGCTCCCAGGGCTGCATCCTGCGATATGATTGAAGCCCCTGACGTGGTTTGCCCTTGAATGTTGGAGACGACCCTGGCAATGTCGCTCGGTGCTATCACCCATCCAATGCGGAAGCCGGTCATGCCGTAGGTTTTGGAAACGCCGTTGACGACGATTAAGTGTGAAGAATCGATCTCTCTCTCGGTGAACGTGTAACCCGGAACCCAGGCTGCATCTCCATAAATCAACTTGTGATAGATGTCATCCATGATTAGATAAAGGCCTTGCTGCTCGCAGAATTGCACTATCGCCGCGATGAAATCTTGCGAATAAATCACGCCGCAGGGATTGTTGGGGCTGTTGACTATGATAACCTTAGTCCGTTCCGTCACCAGGGATTCAATTGTCTTGAGGCTATGATCAAAACTGCCATCCTGAGGCCTGGCAACGATGGGCTTTGCACCAGTCATTTTTATCATTTCCGGATAGCTGACCCAGTATGGCGCAAGCAAGATGGCCTCGTCCTGGGAATCGAGAATGGTGAAGAGCGTGTTGAAGAGGGCTTGTTTAGCCCCCACGGTAACGACTACGTTTTCCGGCTTGGGCGTGCGCCCATAGTTCTCGGCGGTGTATTGAATAATAGCGGCCTTGAGTTCGTTGGTGCCAGTTGTGGGCGCATATTTTATCGCTCGGGTTTCAAGCCGGACAGCGGCTCTTACGGCGGCAACCTCAGGCGTTTGGTTTTTAGGTTCCCCCACGCTCAAATTAATCACTGGTTTTCCCTGAGCGCGCAGGGACTTGGCTTTGCCGTTCAGGGCTAGAGTTGGCGATGCGTTGATATTTGCTGCTGCGTTGCTGATTGACATAAGTTTCCTCCAAAACAATATTTATCAAACCTCTCGAAATTATACATGATGATGGGTATATTTTGTAAGGGTGAATTATTGGTCGGGTATCAGGTATCAGGTGATCAGGAATCAGGTATCAGGTATCAGGTATCAGTGTCAAGTTTTGTTATTATACTGGGTACGACAAACCATGAAAGCGATACTGGCTGTATAGTCGGATAAATCCGACTTCCGCTATCAGCCCGCAATTCATTCGCGGGGACTTACGCTATAGAATGGTATAAT
>JAYELX010000025.1:0-5948 GCA_034717875.1 Chloroflexota bacterium
AACGGCCTACGCCGCCAGTGTCAATTTTTATTCAGGGGATGGTTCAAAAAGTTTGTTTTTATGTCTAAATCACCTTTATAAATTGTGCAACCGTGTATCAAAGCATACCAGCGTTTTCTATAACAATTGCGTAAATCCTGTGCTATTTCGACTGGGTCATCTACCCGCGCAATTGTGCGCCCAACTCCCGCTCCAGCCGTTTGACGATTCTATTACGCAGTTTGGCTGCTTCTTTGTCGGTGAGGGTGCGTTCAGCCGATTGGTAGGTCAAGCTATAAGCCAGACTCTTTTTACCCGCGCCAATTTGTTCGCCGCGATAGACATCGAAGAGACGCACATCAGTGAGAGTCTTTCCACCGGTCTGCCGGATCATAAATTCGACATCGGCAGCGGGCAAGTCTTCGTCAACGATTAGGGCGATGTCTTCCAAAATGGGGGGCTGGCCAGAGATAGGAGCGACATCGAAGAGCGGCGGTACAGCCGCGATGATGGCTGATAAATCGAACTCGGCTGCCATCAAAGGAGTGTCGGGTAGGTCGTAATTTTCGCTCACCAGAGGATGTAATTCGCCGAGCGAGCCCAGCTTTTTGTCGCCCAGGTAGACATCGGCACATTTGCCGGGGTGGAAACTGGGATTTGTAGACGGTGCGTATTTTATGTCCGTCAGATGCAGCCCGTCCAGTGCGCTATTGATGATGCCCTTCAAGTCGAAGAAATCCATTGAGGCCGTATCGGCGTCGCCCCAATCTTTTAGGGCGCGCGGGCCTGTTATGGCCATGGCTAAGCGTTTGGATTCGTTGGGCAGATCGCTGCCTTCAACCCGGAGGAATACCGGCCCAATCTCGAAGATGGCAATGCGCACACGGATGCGGGCGTTGCGCTCGACGGTGTCCAGCACACTGGCCAGCAGGCTGCGGCGCAGCACCGCCCTTTCGGGGGAGATGGGGTTGGCAATTTCGAAATAGTCTCCCGATCTTCCCGAATCATCCGCATCGGGGTTGAACCGGCGGGACTCGGTTTCAGATGATGTCAGCCGGTGGTTGATGACCTCTTGCAGGCCGAGATTAACCAACAGGTCACGCAAAGCCTCCTCAGTTTCAAGTTTGTAATTCCCTCTTTGGGGGGGTAAATCGTCGGAAATGCGTGTTTCCGGAACCCGATCATAGCCATAAACACGGGCGATTTCTTCCATCAAATCTGCTTTGCCGACTACTCCAGTGCCAATATCCAGGCGGTGCGGAGGTGTTTTAGCTTGAATCGTGGTATGCGAATCGTGAGATGTGATCTGGCATTCGAATTCAAGGGATGTGAGAATTTGGACAATCTCTTCGGCAGTGAGGTCAATTCCCAACCAACGGCGGACATCTTTGGGTGTGATTTCTACGCTGGGGTCTTCGTGAGGGCTGGGGTAGTTGTCGATCAGGCCTTTGATTACGATGCCGCCGGCCCATTTGTGCATCAATGATAGGCAATGCTGGATGCCCTGTGGGGCTACTTCGGGGTGTACGCCGCGGGAGAAGCGGTATGATGCCTCGGAGGGCAGGTTTTGGGCCATGACGGTGCGGCGGGTGTTGATCATGTTCCAGGCCGCGCCCTCCAGCAGCACGTTTTTGGTGCTCTCGCTGACTTCGGATTCGGCGCCGCCCATGACGCCAGCCAAAGCAAGCGGACCGCTTTGATCGCAGACCAGCACGGTGAAATCATCCAGTTCGCGTTCAACATCGTCAAGGGTGACCAGCTTTTGACCCTGCTTTGCGGCGCGGGTGATGATGGTGGGCGTGTCTTGCCCGGCAGCTTTGGCACGTTTCAACAACACATCGTAGTCGAAGGCGTGCAGCGGTTCACCCACTTCAAGCATGGCGTAGTTGGTCGCATCCACGATGCCGTTGATGGGACGCACACCGCTCAGTTTCAAGCGCAGTTGGGTTTTGTAGGGGCTGGGTTTGATTTCGACGTTTTCTATCAGCCCCAGGGCGAAGCGGGGGTTGATTTTGGGATCGGTTATCTTGATACGGGCGAATTTTTTGGCCGCTGCGGAGTACGAGTCGCCGGCTGCGTGCTGCGGTATGCGGGGAGCGGGCTGTCCGCTGATGGCAGCAATTTCGCGGGCGATGCCGATGATATTAGCATCACGGGCGAAGTTGGGGGTGATAGCAATGTCGAAAACCACATCCCCAATATAATCCACCAGTGGCACGCCGATGGGAGCCTCATCGTCTAAAATAATAATGCCTTCGTGCGCGTCAGAGATACCCAGTTCACGCTCGGAGCAGGCCATGGAGTAGGATTCGACGCCGCGGATTTTTTTGCGCTTGAGGGTGGTGGGTTTGTTTCCCGCTTCATAGGCATTGATGATGGTGGCGCCTTCGCGGGCAAAAGCCACTTTGATGGCTTTCTCCAATGGGCCTGCGTCTTTGTATGCGTACAAATTGGGCGCACCGGTCAATGCGATGTGGACTTGCTCACCATCATCGAGTTTGCAAAGTACGAGTCTGTCGGCGTTGGGATGGGGCATTACCTCCAAAATTGCACCCACCACGATTTTATCGGGGTCCCAAGCAAAACCTGAGATTTTGGCCTCACGGCGTTGATCTACATCGGGAAGTGGGGTGCCCACATAACGAATTTCTTCCACCTCCAACCCGGCCAGTGTCATTCGATGGGCCAAGTCTTCGATTGAGAGTTCAATATCTATATATTCTTCGAGCCAAGATAGCGGTGCTTTCATAGGTTTGTCCGTTTGGTCTGAGTGGTCTGAGTGGTCGGGGGGTCTGAGTGGTCTGAGTGGTCAAGGGGTCAAGTGATCGGACATAATGCTGTCATCTGCTTACCTGATATCCTGACACCTGATTACCTGATCCCTGCCCCTAAAATTGCTCCAAGAAGCGCATATCGTTTGCCCAGAAATAGCGAATATCTTCGATGTGGTGGAGCAGCATGGCGATGCGTTCTGGGCCCATGCCGAAGGCGAAACCGGTGTAGCGGACGGGGTCGTAGCCGCCGTTTTCGAGCACATTGGGATGAACCATTCCGCAGCCCAATATTTCCAACCAGCCGGTGTGTTTGCATACCGAACAGCCATCACCGCCGCACAGAAAGCATTCAATATCCATTTCTGCGCTGGGTTCGGTGAAGGGGAAGTGGGAGGCGCGGAAACGGGAGCCAACATCTTGGCCAAACATACGCCGGGCGAAATCGCTCAATGTGCCTTTTAGATCGCTGAAGGTTATGGCGTCGCCGACAGCGAGTCCCTCGACTTGGGTAAACTGTGTCTCAGAACGGGCGCTGACTTGCTCATAGCGGTAGCACATGCCCGGCAGGATTATGCGCACAGGTGGCGGGTTGTCGGGGTTAGTGGCGGCATACTCACGCATGGCATGGATTTGCCCCGGTGAGGTGTGAGTGCGCATCAAAATAGGATTGTCACCGCGTTCTTCATCCGAGGCTACATAGAGCGAATCCTGCATTTCGCGAGCTGGGTGATGCGGCGGGAAGTTTAGCAGTTGGAAATTATAATCATCGGTTTCGGCTTCGCGCGAGAGGTAGACTTGGAAACCCATATCAGCAAAAACAGCGTAAATTTTGCGCATCGTCTGGGTGACAGGATGTAGGCGTCCGCGCACAACTGCGCGCCCCGGTAGGGTTATATCCAGGCGTTCGGTTTCCAATGATCGCTGAAGTTCTATCTGATGAAGGAGGTCAGATTTTTCCGAGAGAGCGGCTTCGAGCGATTGCTTGACCTGGTTGGCCGTGCGTCCAACTTTGCCGCGCTGCTCTTTGGGCACGCTGCCCATATTCTTGAACACATTCATGATCGCGGAACTACGTCCAAGATGTGTTACGCGCCATTGTTCTAGGGCCGCCTCTTTCTGAATGGTTTCCAACGCATCAAACGCTTTCTGTTTGATTTGATTTAATTTTTCTAGCACGTTCACCTCCGAAAGTGGGCCTATCCGTAAAATGCTTGAGCCGCCGTCATCGGCGACGGGGACACCGCTTGAAGTATCTAGCGACAATTTGCGGATAGACTAAGTGAATTCACGTTTTACACCTTACTTATACAAAAACTCCCGTCCCAGCAAGGGACGGGAGAGATTTCCCGTGGTACCACCCTTCTTGGTCGCGTTGGCGACCCACTTGGTAACCAACAGCTTATTAGCTATTGGTTCCCCGGTTAACGTTGGGGGTACGGCTCAGATTACTAAACGTGCGGAGTGCGAATTTTGCACACAGTACGCTGGGCGCTATTCCTCTAAGCGGCTCAGGAGGGAACTTCAGTCAGTTTCTGCCTGGCGGGGGTTTCAGCCTCTGCCCGCACCTCTCTGTTGGTTTCCACCGACCTGCTTTTCTCCGTCGTTGCCTTTGGGGTAGGATATTTGATTATAGTGTCTAATTATCTGCAAAATGGCGTCCTTGTCAAGGTGGTCTTTGGAGCTTTGAGCGTCAGATTTGCTAAGTCGTAAAATTCCCGCCATTAATTACATTAATTTCGTTGTTGGGGCAATCGATTGGAAATCGAGGCTGCTCTGCGAAACCGACCTTGCCAACGGCTCGCACAGCGCACGTCAGTTAATAATCTAATCCACACAGGTGGAAGGCGAACTTGTTCACACGCAAACCAGCCTCGAATTTATTCGATGGCCAGCAATTCCCGTTTTGACTAAAACCAGACTTCGGAAGTCTTCGGATGCCTTTTTGTTAGCGAAATATGTCGTTCGAGACTTCCGAAGTCTTGCCTCTTCTTCATAATATCGGGAATTGCTGTTCGATGGCTAGGGTATTTGAATAGTTTGTCCAACGTTGAGCGTATATGCGTTTTTTAAGCCGTTCGCGTCCTTAATAGCTTGAGGATACACATCTCCAAACAAGCAAGCAATAGATTGAACTGTATCTCCTGCTTGGATGGTATAAGTTGTTGGATGTTGGCGGAGTGAACGAGCCCCAGCATTGAATGCAGCCGCATTTTTGGGAATCGTCAATGTATTGCCTGGGTAGGTGATAGATGCACTAGATAAGTTGTTGGCATTCAGAAGAGTACTAGGAGCTATATCGAAACGACGGGCAATACAATAAGGGAACTCACCAGGCAGCAAAGTGTATGTGTCAGGAACTGGATACTCATTCTTGACAGCAGCAGGTTTTGTCGTTGGTTCTGGTGCTGGTTCTTCAGATTCTGGCTCTGGGGTGGGGGATGGCTTGGGAGCCTCAGTTGCTTCAGTTTCCTCACCGGAAAGCGCAGCTTCGCTTTCAGCTTGCGCGGCAGCAGTTTTAGTTGCTTGTTCCCCCAATATATCAAACGCGCCTTGCGTAGATTCAGAGTCGGAGGAACCCGGCATGGGTGTGGCGGCATTTCTTTCACAAGCTGCTAATCCAATAGCAAGGAATAATGCCATTAATATTGTAAAAATACGGTGGTTCTTCATGATACTAGCTCCTTTGACTATTAGCTGGGTTGCGATAAATTGTTTGTACCCGTGCGTTTAATTATACACCACTGTATCATCAAAAATACTAGCACAATCACTGTTCAGCGTCAGGAAATGTTCAATGGCGTGCAGGGGAATTGCACACAGAAAGGATTATTCTCTAATGTGCCATTGTCGAATTAAGTATACCTCAAAAAACGAGATGGTAAAATTCTTCTAGGCCATTAGCCTGTAGTCTCATTATATCCGAGGCCACAGGCAGACAGTTGAGGGTTACCCTAGTAATGTTCAAACGATAGTTGCTCAAAACAGTAGTGGGCACGAGATGTCCATATCTCGTGCCCACGGGGTATAGAAACCCCGGCTACACCACCAATATAATAAGTAAATACTTCGGGATGGTTCATATGGAAAGGAAATTAAGGTTACACTTGCTCCGAAGGAGTACTCTTCGAGTAATAGAGCAAACGCCGGTCGAGTGAATTCGGAGCGAGCTTTGCATGCCGTTGGCAAGCGGAGAAT